>JACSRR010000294.1 GCA_014879635.1 Ignavibacteriaceae bacterium
ATCTGGATAATTCAAAGATTGGTGAATATCGTTTAATTCTTTCCTTATGATTTCAAGTAAAAAAGAAGCATTATTGCCGTGAATCCAAATGTAAAGTTTTCTAGAATACTGATCTGTTGTTATTAAAGCTCTCGTGCTTTCTCTTTGAATAATTACCCCATTCTTCCAAAAAGTCTTATCATAAATTAAATTTCTCGTTCTTACTATAAATCTTGCCATAATACCTGCAGGCATGAAATCATAATGATATTCAAAACGTAGATTATCCTTGTAATCCCAATCAAATTCAATTTTTTCAGGCTTGAGAAGTTCTGGAATAAGAAAAATATTTTGTTCGACCTCAAAACATAACTCAAATTTCTTCATAAGCGTGACTATATAAGGACGCTTTTCTCTTTCAATATCATCAAGGATTGTATCCAACATATTAGGATCAAATTCACCATTGCGATTAATTACATCCTTTGAATCAAGTATCTTATACACAGCATTAGTTGCCCACTCTGGCTTTAAAAACAATATGTTTCTTAGCAAGTTATCTTCTTGGAAATGAAGAAAAACACCTAAATCATGAAAATATTGACTCAAAAAAAGAGCCCTTTTATTAGATAAACCGTGCTGATTGCAAATGTTTAAATATTCTTCAGCAGAAATGTAATTTGACTCTGAAGCCTCCAAAATTGTTCTAATTTCTAACCATACTTTAGGAAGTTTATCTCCAATAAGAGGTAATGAATTAATTTCACTTTTAATTTATAAATAAGCTATGTTTCAAAAAATTAAATTTAGCCGATTATTTAATAAGGTTTTCTTTACAATCGCTGTGTTGGTATTTATACCGGTACTCAATGGTTGTAAAACCTCACCACCGGTGAACTCACCCGAAGGAGTTACAGGCAAGATTGTCGTAAATTCAAATATCTCGGGTGCCGGAATTTTTGTAAATAATCTAAATACCGGGAAATTTACTCCCGATACTCTAAGTCTCTCTCCGGGTAATTACTCAATAAGTCTTCAAAAAGAGGGTTACCAGCCTGCGTCAAATCAAGTAACCATTTTGGCAAACCAAATTATAGAAACTACCATTCTTCTATCTCAATCGCAGGCAAAGAAGATTGTATTGATGGAAGATTTTTCTAATATAAGCTGCGTACCCTGTGTTACTACAAATAGAATTGTTGAATCTCTTAAAAATTATCTTTATCCGGAAACTGAATTAGCTATAATTAAGTACCCGACTAACTTCCCTTCTCCTGATGACCCTTTTTATAAGGCTAATAAACCTGATAACGATGAAAGAATCAAATTTTATAATGTTTTCTCTACTCCCGCAATGTTTATTGACGGAAATACAAAACCTGTTGCTACTGATTCATTTAAAATAAAAGAAGCAATAGTTGCAAGAATAAATTTAGAACCGGGATTTAGAATTGAAATTACTCAAACAAAAGGGTCACCGGTTCAAATTAATATCGATATTACCCCGCTAAATACCGAAGGGTTAAATTTCTCACAGTTGGTTTTACACACTGTTGTGGTTGAAAAGGAAATTTCTTTTGAAACCCCTCCCGGTAGCAACGGAGAAAAAGTTTTTCACGATGTAATGAGATTGATGCTCCCCGGAAACAAAGGGGAAGATTTGCCCGTTATGAGTACAGGCAACAAATATAGCTTTAATAGAATATTCTCAATTAATTCCTCTTGGCAGCAAGATAAGCTTAAAACAATTGTATTTATACAAAATAAAATCACAAAAGAAGTTTATCAAGCCGCCTCAATAAATTATTAACCCATATATCTTATGAGGGAAATATGTTTAAAAAGATACTATTTATAACTCTTTTCGCAGGCTTCACATTTACTTATTCTCAAACCGCAAGAAACTCTCTACTTGAGTATTGTACCGGTACTTGGTGCCAATGGTGCCCTTGCGGTCACACCGTAATAGCAAACAACATCATCCCGAATTTTCCTAAAACAGTTGTTTTATCTTATCACGGTCCTGCAAATACACCCAGTGACCCTTACTCAACTTTTAGCGGAAATCAAATTATCTCGGCACTCGGTTTTAGTGCCTACCCTACAGGCATAATAGACAGAACCGGTTCTCCTAGTTCTAATACATCTTGGTACCCCGCAGTTTTTAATAGAAGTGCAGTTCCTGCAAAGGCTGACATCAACGTTATAAAAAGCTACAATAGTGTTAGTAGAGAATTAACAATAACGGTTTATGTGACTGCTTTGCAAAACATTACAACCCCGGCTGCGTTAAATGTTGTATTAACCGAAGACCAGTTAAACTACCCTCAAACAGGTAACTCATCATGTCCCGGTAATACTGATTATAAACATTCTCATGTTGTTAGAAATATGCTTAACGGTCATCTTGGCGAAGATTTAAACGGTACTGATGAGTGGTATGCCGGTCAAACTATTTCAAAATCTTATCAATGGACAATAAATTCAGCATGGAAAGCTGAAAACTGTAATATTGCAGTTTTTTCTTATGTTAAGAACACAACTTTAAATCGTAGCGAGGTTATGCAGGCAAAAGAATGGAGCCTTACGGGTGATATATTGCCCGTTGAGTTAGTCTCTTTTGCGGCTGATGTTAGAAAAGGTTTTATTGACTTAAATTGGAAAACTGCCTCCGAACTCAATAATCAGGGTTTTGAAGTTGAAAGGTCTTATGACGGTGTAAACTTTGTTAATATCGGTTTTATTCCCGGTGCAGGTACTGTTGTTGAAGAAAAAACATATCACTTTTCAGATATTGCCGATTATAATTCAAGAACACTTGTAAATTACAGATTAAAACAAGTTGATTTTACCGGTGAGTTTGAATATTCTGATGTCATTGAAGTGATTTATGACTTTCCTGTTGAGTTCTCATTACTTCAAAATTATCCTAACCCGTTTAATCCCTCAACAATTCTTGAATACTCAATTGCAGATGAAGGCTTAGTAACTCTAAAGGTTTTTGATGTAATGGGAAATGAAATTCAAGAATTAGTTAGAAGTCAACAAATTCCGGGAACATATAAAGTTGAATTTGACGGTTCCAATTTAACTTCCGGAATCTATTTTTATAGATTAACAAGTTCTTCGTTCGTAAAAACGGGCAAGATGATTCTCAATAAATAATTTTAAGTGAATAAAATGCTTCCAAAATTTATTATTATTACATTATTCTTTACTGTAAGCCTATTTTCGCAAACTTTTCGTTTTACAACTGATGAAGTATATAAAACAGGGAGTAAAGGAGATGAAATTGTATTTGAATTCCATATTACAAACATCTCCCAAAGTCCGCAATCAATATATATTTTACGCACAATAAATATAACGCCTGAAGATTGGCAATCATCACTCTGTTTTGACGAAGCTTGTTTTGCACCGTTTGTTGATAGTATTGTAACTAATGAAGATTTTGGAAGCAGCCCAATTCAACCCGGTGAAACGAGGGATTTTTCAATTCATGTTTTTACTATTAACAATGATGGTGTTGCTCGTGTCTCGGTTACTGCATATAATATGAATAATCCGGAAGAAAGTTACACTCACTCTTTAATTGCTAAAACACCGGTGCTTACCGAATCAACTTTTTCTTTTGTCCCTGATTCTTATTCGGTTGCAGGTCAAGGAGGTGAAGAGTTGGTGGTTAATTTTAATTTAGTGAATAATTCAACTGAACCTCAATCATTCTATATTGTACGAACACTAAATTTACATCCGGATCTCTGGCAAGTGAGTCTTTGTTTTGACGAATCTTGTTTTGCTCCTTTTGTTGATAGCGTTGTAACCAATGAAGATTTCGGAAGTAGCACCCTTCAGCCGGGGGAACACAGGGATTTTTCGATTCATTTTTTCACTGATAACACTATTGACTCGGCTCGTGCACAAATTTTAGCCGTAAGTGTTCAAAATCCCTTGGATATAAAGGTTGTTAACCTTTTTGCAACAACCGATATTTCCGGAGATATTAAGGAATTTAATCCGTCAAATTTTACACTCTTCCAGAACTATCCAAACCCGTTTAATCCTGAAACAAATATTAAATTTTCAATATCCGAAGGTTCGGATGTTTCTTTAAAAGTATTTGATCTGCAAGGGAAGATTGTTCAAGATATAGTTACAGGCTATTTTAATGCCGGTGAATATGAATTTAAGTTTGATGCGTCTAATTTTGCTTCAGGTATTTATTATTATGAATTTAAATCAAATAACTTTAAACAATCTAAAAAAATGGTGATCCTTAAATGAAGTTAGCTCTATTTTCTTTTGTATTATTCAATGCAGTATTATTCTCTCAAACTGCACCCGATTTCACTGTAAGAGACATTAATAACAAGTCTGTTACTTTAAGTCAATTAACCGGCAATGGACCAATTTTAATAAATTTTTGGGCAACTTGGTGCGCTCCTTGTATGGCAGAACTTCCACATCTTCAATTAATTTATGACGAATTAAAATCAAAAGGATTTACTGTTCTAGCAATCTCGGTTGATAATTCCAGAACTGCTTCAAAAGTTAAATCGTTTGTCAACGCAAAAGGATTTAATTTCCCGGTTCTTCTTGATACCGATAATAAAGTACTTCAGGCATATAATCCGGGTGGTTCAGTACCGTATTCTATTATACTTGACTCTGAAGGCAAAATTGTATTTTCACACTCCGGATATTCTCCCGGTGATGAATTGCTTTTGAGAAAAAAAATTGAAGAACTTATAAAATAATTTTATGTCAAAGATTTCCCATTTTCTGAAAATATCTCTTACTATTATTTTAATCCAGTTTTCTGTTTATAGTCAATCTGTTGGAGAATTTAAATTGCCACCGGGTTTGACTCTATTTAATCAAGTTAAATATTCTTACGATACGGATATTAAAAGAGAGATTTTAGAAAATTTTTTAAACCTCGATTACAGATATTCAGGATTTACTGCCGGGTTAAGATTTGAAGTTTTTCAACCTAATGACCCAAATCCCGCTATTAGTAGAGGTAAAGAAAATTTTGCCGGAATAGATTTCAGATATATCAGCTTTAACACCGGTTTTTCTGATTTCAAACTGGAAGTTACAGCCGGCAATTATTACACTCAATTCGGGAAAGGAATGGTTATCAAGATTTTTGAAGATAGAAATTTAAGAATTGATAATAATCTTGAAGGATTGTATGTTAAAGCAGATTATGGTGATCTCTCGATTCAGGCTTTAACCGGTAGTGCGGCAAACTCTCAAAATGAAAGAATTGATATTCTTCATGCTTTTGACCTTGAGTACCGTTTGAATGAAAACATAGCTGCGGGAATTACTGTTGCTTCTAATTCTCCCCCATTTTCTGCACTTTCTAAAACCCAAGTATTTTCCGGAAGAATTATTCCCTCCCTTTTTAATTTAGATTTTTACGCAGAGTATGCAGTTATTAAAATTGAAGATCTGCAAAAATCTATTTTAAACGATGCCGAAAAATTTTGGGGTACCGGTTTTTACTCAAGTTTTAGCTCTCATTTTAACAGATTAGCTGTAACTGCCGAGTACAAATATTACGACAATTTTTCCTTTTATTCTTTCGATAAAACTATTCTTTACAACACTCCTCCTGCAGTCAGAAAAGATTATTCGTTTTTATTGTTTAACAGACACCCTTCCCCACTATTTCCGGAAAGCGAAACAGGTTTCTTAATTGATTTATTTTACTCTCTCGGGTTTACTTCATCATTATCTTTAGCATATTCTGAAACTAAATCATTGGGCGAAAATTCACTGTACCAAAAATACTCTAAAACTAATAACAAAGAGAAAATTGTTCTTAGAGAAATATTCGGACTTCTTGACTTTCAGATTGACAAAGATTTCTCTATTGTTTTTGGTGGCTCATATCAGGAAGAAGCCGAGTCAAATACAAAAAATTTAACCGGGGTTGCTTTGTTGACTTATAAATTAACTCCGGTTAATACTGTTAAAATTATAGTTGAACACCAACAAACCGAAAACACTATTACAACCGAGAATTATTACACTGATGTTTTAACTTTAGAATATTTAACTTCGCCTAATTGGTCTATTTCATTGGTTTCCGAAATGAAAACAACAGAACCGGATGCGGGTAAAATAGTTAGGCAGTTTTGGAATTTTCTTCAATTAAGTTATAAAACACCTTTTAACACTGATTTAAATTTGTTATTAGGGTCAAGACAAGCGGGTGTTATCTGTATTGGAGGCGTTTGCAGATATGAACCTGAGTTTAGGGGTATTGAACTTAAAGCTGTAACCAGATTATAAAAACCTAAAGGAATTATTTATGGGGAAATTTTACTGTACTTTATTTCTATTTTTGTTTCTTACCGGGTACTCCAACGCCGGCGATATTTATGTAACAAAATATGCTTACCAGGCAGATATTAAAGTTTTTGTAGCAAAATATTCTTATCAGGCAGACTTGCTCGTGTTTGTTGCCGATTACAGTTATCAAGCAAATAATTTGGATGAGGTTTGGTATTTTGTAAAGTCATCCTTTCAAGCAGATGTAACAATTTATTTCACTAATTACGCTTACGAAGCCGATCTAACTATTTACTATGTTGATTATAAATATCAGGCTAAGTGGAAAAATTCTCATTCTTGGCGTGGAAGATTACAATAAACTTATTTAAATAATATTCCGGTGAGAAAATG
>JACSRR010000332.1 GCA_014879635.1 Ignavibacteriaceae bacterium
TACCCACTACCCACTAAATTTGTCAACTGCTCCCGATTCTTGTCGGGATCTTTTTACCCTTTGCTCCCGACTCCGTCGAGCTTTCTTTTTTGGCTTTATGAACTAAGTTGTTTAAATTATTTTTTAGATTTTAATTTAAAGGGATGATTGATGTTAGAAGAAGATAACTTTACGCAGATAGAAAAAGATTTATGGGAAGCAGCAGATCAGCTCCGCGCCAATTCAAAATTGAACGCATCAGAATATAGTATGCCAATTCTCGGATTAATTTTCTTGAGGTATGCGTACAACCGCTTTCTTGTTGCCGAAAAAGAAATCATTGCATCGTTACCACAAAGAAAAGGGTGGGTCACACCGCCTGTTACAAGTATCAATTTTCTTGCCCGTAACGCAATCTATCTCCCCGAAAAAGCCCGCTATGACTACTTGGCTTCGCTCACCACCGCTGACAATATAGGTGCAGCAGTTAATGAAGCTATGGAACTAATCGAAAATGAAAATAAAGACCTTAAAGGTGTTCTCCCAAAAGAATACACCAAACTTGAAGATAAACTTCTATTTGATATACTAAGAATTTTTAACAGGGATTCGATCAAAAATATTCAAGGAGACGCATTCGGTAAAATTTACGAATACTTTTTGAATGAGTTTGCAATGACGGGTGCTCAAGAAGGGGGTGAGTTTTTTACGCCTTCATCGCTTGTAAATACAATCGTAAATGTTATTAAACCGGTAAAAGGAAACATTTTAGACCCCGCTTGCGGCTCTGCCGGTATGTTTGTTCAAACCGGGTATTTTATAAAAAATAAAAACGATAAAACTAACAAAGTTGTTTTTTACGGTCAGGAGAAAACCGAAACAAATACAAAATTAGCTAAAATGAACCTTGCTGTTCACGGCTTAGAGGGAAAAATTGCCCTAACTAATACTTTCTACGATGATTCTTTTAACCTTGCCGGTAAGTGTGATTTTGTAATGGCTAATCCTCCGTTTAATGTTAACGGTGTTGAAAAAGAGAGAGATTTTGTTAAAAATGACCCGAGATTACTTTCAACTTTTGATGCCGGAGGTTCATTAGTTAAACTTATACCTAAAAGTGACAATGCAAATTATTTATGGATTCAATATTTTTACGGTTACTTAAACCCTACGGGTAGAGCCGGTTTTGTTATGGCGTCTTCGGCATCTGATGCAGGTTATTCCGAAAAAGATATTCGTACAAAAATAGTGAATACCGGAGCGGTTGATGTTATGATAGCCATAGGAACCAATTTTTTCTACACACGCTCGCTACCTTGTACATTGTGGTTTTTTGATAGATCTAAAGAAAATGACCCTGTCAAAAAAGATTACACCCTAATGCTTGATGCAAGAAGTATTTACAGAAAAGTTACAAAAAAAGTAAACGACTTCTCCCCCGAACAACTTAAAAATATTATTCTTATCGTTGATCTATACAGAGGGGAAAATGAAAAATTTAACAAGTTAGTAAATGAGTACCTTAACGAAGCGCTAATTAACTTTGCAAGCGTGAAAGATGCCCTATCTAATTCTTTACATCTAATCGTAGATTTTTGCAGTATCTTTTCTTCTCAGATAACTTGGAATTTTGAAACCGTTAAGAAGGTCTTAGACGGTGAGATGAAAGAATTAAGAAATAGAATTCTCTTGTTTGAAAAGAAAATTTTTAACCCGTCAAATGAAGTATCCGTTAAATCCATTCAGCAACTATTAGAAAGTTATCTCACTTCAGATAAAAACATTTTAGCATTCATTGAAAGTACGAACTCAGAAGTTAAACATATTAATGAAGCTACCGGTAAAGCATTTAAATCTTTTCAGGAGCTTATTGACAATTTAGTCGCAAGGGGTTTGAGAGACTTGAATAAAAGTGAGTACAAAATTTTGTTAAAAGAGATTGAAAATTCTAACGAGATAGCTTTTAACTATCTAAAACAAGGCGAATATTTCTTGGTGCAAGTTAGATGGCTGTACAAACATTTTCCCGAAGGAGTTTATAATGATTACCCCGGCTTGTGTAAAAAAGTAAGCTTAGAAGAAATTTCAAAAAATGAATTTAGCCTTACCCCGGGTAGATATGTTGGGGTTACTCCCGTTACGGTAGATGATTTTGACTTCACTGAAAGAATGCGTGAAATTAAAACCGAACTCGAATCTTTGAATGAACAAGCTGCAGAACTATCAAAAAAAATATTCTCAGACTTGGAAGAGTTGGGTATTTGAGATGAAGGGTAAATTTGGAGATTATGTCGAAATAATTTTAGGAGGAACTCCAAAAACAAACACCCCTAGCTTTTGGAATGGCAATATTCCATGGGTTAGTGTAAAAGATTTGAACGATTTTAAAAAAATTTATAATACCGAAAGATTTATTACAGAAGCAGGATTAAGAAATAGTAATACAAAGTTATTAGAAATTGGTGATATTATACTTTCAGCAAGAGGTTCAGTTGGTAAAATTGGGGTTGTTGCTGTTCCAATGGCTTTTAATCAAACCAGCTATGCCCTCCGTAGTAAAAATATTTCTTTGTTTGATCAAAATTTTCTTTATTATTTCACAAAATCTTTAGTTAATATTTTGCAATCAAAAGCTGTGGGCGGAGTTTTTGACACAATTATTAAAAGTACAATTGCAGAGTTAGAAATCTCTCTCCCCCCATTAGAAACACAAAAGAAGATAGCCTCAATATTATCTTCTTATGATGATTTGATAGAAAACAATTTAAATAGAATTAAACTTCTTGAGGAAGCTGCAAGTAATATTTATAAAGAGTGGTTTATAAACTTTAGATTCCCCGGCTACGAAAAAACTAAATTTGTGAACGGAATTCCTGAAGGATGGGAAAGGGTAAGATTAAAAGATGTTGCGACAATTGTAATGGGACAAAGTCCCGAGTCACAATATTATAATCAGAACTCTACCGGTTTGCCATTTCATCAAGGAGTTTCTTACTTTTCGGAAAGGTATATAATCGATGATGTATTTTGCTCAAAAGAAACCAGAATAGCTTTAGCTGGAGATATTTTGGTTAGTGTAAGAGCACCTGTTGGAAGGATTAATCTAACATTAAATAAAATAATTATTGGGAGAGGTTTGTGTTCAATTCGTAGTGCGAATGGGTGTAATCTTTTTTTGTATTATTGTTTACGCAAAATTTTTTACAAAGAAGACTTAATTGGAAATGGTTCAATATTTAACTCGATTAAGAAAACAGATATTGAGAATATTATCCTTTTATACCCACAAAATATTTTAGAAGTGCTTTTCAATCACCACAGTTTAAGTTTAGAAAACAAAATAATTAATCTCATCACCCAAAACCGCAAATTACAGCAAGCCCGTGATATACTTCTGCCAAAGTTAATGAGCGGTGAAATTGAAGTTTAGGGTAAAACAAAAAAGTGAAAGAAGATGACAAACCGTTACTCTGAAAGCATTTTAATTGAAAAAACTGCCCTTGATATTTTTTACGAAAAATTAGGGTGGGATTTTAATTCCGCAGAAAACACAGAAACTTTTGGTAAAAGTACTCCGCTCGGTAGAGAAAGTATGAGGGAGGTAGTGTTATCCAAACATTTAAGAGAGTCTTTAATCAAATTTAACCCCGGTTTGTCCCCTGCCGCTATTGAAGAAGCAATTAAAAAGATTACCGATGACAAAACCGTATTAAATCTATCCGAATCAAACAAACTTAAATACGAATTATTTAAATACGGTGTTAAGGTTGAAACAAAAAATGATAATGGAATAAATGTAACAGAAACCGTTAAGGTGTTCGATTTTGATAATCCTCTAAATAATCATTTTTTGATTGCCCGGCAGATGTGGATTGCGGGAGACATAAGTACCCGCAGACCTGATCTTATTGGCTTCGTTAACGGAATACCTCTTCTTTTTATTGAGTTAAAAGCTGTAGATGTTAATCTTAGAAATGCTTTTGATAAAAACCTCACTGATTATAAAAGCACTATACCAAGACTTTTCGCATATAACGGGTTAATTTTGTTAAGTAACGGCTTGAAAACTAAAATAGGTTCAATAACGGGCAGGTTTGAACATTTTTACGAGTGGAAGCGGCTTTCAGAACAAGATGAGGGTAAATCAAGTTTAAAAGATACATTAATTGCACTTTGTGAAAAATCACGGTTTATGGATGTTTTCGAAAACTTTATATTATTTGACGACTCAACCGGCAAAACAGTAAAGTTAATTGCAAGAAATCATCAGTGGCTCGGGGTAAACAACGCAATCGAAAAAGTTAAACAAATAAAAGAATCCGGCGGTAAGCTCGGAGTTTTTTGGCATACTCAAGGCAGCGGTAAATCTTATTCGATGCTCTTCTTCACCGAAAAAATAAGAAGAAAAATAAGCAATAAATACTCCTTTTTGATAGTAACCGACCGTGAAGAGCTAGATAAACAAATATCTGCAACTTATAAAGGGGCAGGGGTTAATAAATACGGTAACACGCGCGCTAGTTCAAGCAAGGCACTTAAAAGTCTTATCAAAGGAAACAACTCGTATGTATTTACACTAATCCATAAATTTAATGATGATACCGTGTTATCTAAAAGAGACGATTTAATAGTAATTTCGGATGAAGCACACAGAACACAAGGGGGCACCTTAGCACAAAATATGAGATTAGCCCTGCCAAATGCAGCTTTTATCGGTTTCACCGGCACCCCGCTTATTAAAAAAGATGTGCAAAAAACAAGAGCAATTTTTGGCGATTATGTTTCAATCTATAATTTTAGCCGTTCTATTGCTGACGGAGCCACGGTTCCCCTTTTTTATGAAAACAGGGGCGAGCACCTTGAACTTAAAAATCCTGAATTGAATGATCAATTCAAAGATGCAATTGATGCGGCTGATTTAGATGATCAACAAATTGACAAACTAAAAAGAATGTTTTTGCAAGAGTACCCTGTTTTTACCGCAGAAAAAAGGTTGCGATCTGTTGCAAAAGATATTGTATTCCATTTTAATAGCAGGGGCTATTACGGAAAAGGCATGGTTGTATGTATAGATAAAATTACTGCCGTTAGAACTTATAATTTTATTAAAGAGTATTGGGCTGTTTACTTAAAAGAAACTGAAAGGGAGATTAAGAAAGCTACAGATGAACAGGCAAAGCTTGAACTAGAGAAAAAATTAATAAAACTCAAAGAAACGGAAATCTGCGTAGTAGTAAGCGAAGAAGCGAATGAAGACCAAAAGTTTAAAAATCATAACCTAGATATTGCGCAACACAGGCTAAAAATGAAAAGCAGGGATTTAGAGCGAGACTTCAAAGACGAAGACCACCCTTTTAGATTGGTTATTGTTTGTTCAATGTGGATAACGGGATTTGATGTTCCTTCTCTTTCTACTCTCTATCTCGATAAGCCGCTAACCGGGCATACCTTAATGCAAACTATAGCACGCGCAAATAGAGTTCATAAAGAAAAAAACAACGGCTTGATTGTAGATTATATTGAAAGCTATAAAAAACTTATAGAAGCTCTCGCTATTTATTCCGGTTCTTCTGATTCTGATACTGATGCGGGAGCGGGTGAAGGCAGCAGGGGTCCCATTGAAGAAAAGGCGGAACTCTTTAAACTTCTTGATGAAATTTTTCAGCTGATTGTTGACTTCTTCCAAATTTATCAGTATGATATTTTCAAGCTTATAAATTGCAATGAGTATGAAAGATTATCGGAGTTAGAAAAAGCTTTTAATATAATTTGTACAAATGATAAATCAAAAACGGACTTCCGTATTCTTGCGAGGCGTTTTTTAAGTATTTACAGCGCCATTTTGCCTGATAAAGGCTTGGTTTCTTATGCGGATAAAAAAGAGGTAATTCAAAAGCTTTATGATATTTTAGAAAATGATGTTTTAACCGCCGATGTTTCTCACATCGTGCAAGAACTTCAAAAAATAGTTGACGATAGTATTTTGGCTGTTTTAGACAAAGAGTTTAAGTATTCTGAGGGAATCGATATTAGCGGAATAGACTTTAAAAGACTTGCCCAAGTTTTCGCAAATCAAAACAACAAGAACAAAACTTTTCAGCAGTTAAAAGCAATAGTTGAGGATAAATTAAACTATATGATTGAACAGAACCCCTTCCGCGAAGATTTTATGAAAAAGTATGAAGAGATTATAGAAGAATATAATGCGGGCAAAGATGAAGTTGCGGTTCAAAATGCTTTTGCTGAATTATTAAACTTTGTAAGTACAATTAAAGATGAACATGTAAGGGTTTATGAAGCGGGGCTGAGTGAAGAGCAAATGGCAATTTTTGATATACTGAAAAAAGATAAATTGACAAAAACCGAAATAGACCAAGTTAAATCTGTTGCTATAAAATTACTTGATAATCTCAAAAAAACAGCCGGCAATATCAAACACTGGAGAGAAAATACTCAAACTGCCGCTCAAATGAGAATAGATATAAGCGACAGCCTATATAAACACTTGCCTGATGCCTACATAAATGATAATATAGATGCTTTATCAAACGCAATATATCATCATATATACACTAGAGGAATTTAGAGTGAAGAACTTACAACTTCAAAAGTATTAATTTATGCCTGTCTCTTATACACATCT
>JACSRR010000061.1 GCA_014879635.1 Ignavibacteriaceae bacterium
ACTCAGGCCGACAACGCCCGCTGGCCCGACGCCGCCGTGCCGGCCGAGCGGATCATCGGCAGGATTTGCGGCGGGCACTGCGCCCCGGCGCTGATTCGCGTGCCGTTCGCCCACCGGGCCAAGGCCGTATTCCGCTTTCTTCTTTTTCGGCTATTTCAGATGCAATGTTATGGCTAAATATTTTAATTTCAGGATGAAATTTTTCACAATTCTTGTTTAACAATCCGAATACAATAACCTCTATTCCCTTTTCTTGTAGAGAGTTAGCCCACTTGAGAGTGTGAACGGAACGAATATCGGAGAGTAAAAGAACTTTCAATATATTTACTTTTTAAGGGACAAATAATAACGGCTTATTTGTTAAACCGCACCTGTAATAAGTTTATTAATTATGTCTTCGGGTTTTATACCTTCTGCTTCGGCACTGAAATTAGTGATTATTCTATGTCTTAAAACCGGAATCATTACAGCATTTACATCATCAATATTAGGCGTAAATCTTCCCATGAGTACCGATCTTGTTTTGGCACCTAATATAAGATATTGCGACGCTCTTGGTCCTGCACCCCATCTTACCCAATCTTTAATAAACTTGGGTGATGACGCATTAGCGGGTCTTGTGTTATAAACTGCATTAGTAGCATATTCAATTACATTATCAGAAACCGGAACTCTTCTAACCAAATCCTGAAATTGAATCAACTCAGTTGCACTTACAACCGGATTTAAACTCACTGAAGCGCCGCTTGTAGTACTCTTAACAATCTCTCTCTCTTCTTCTAAAGAAGGGTAATCTAACCAGAGATTGAACATAAATCTGTCTAATTGTGCTTCGGGTAATGGGTAAGTTCCCTCTTGTTCAATAGGGTTTTGAGTAGCTAATACAAAAAAGGGCTCTTCAAGTGTGTATGTTTTACCTGCAACAGTTACTCTATGCTCTTGCATAGCTTCCAAGAGTGCTGATTGAGTTTTTGGCGGTGTTCTGTTTATTTCATCGGCTAATATTACATTTGCAAAAAGTGGACCGGGGATAAACCTAAATTCCCTCTTCTTTGTAAAATTATCTTCTTCAAGAATTTCGGTACCGGTAATATCCGAAGGCATCAAGTCAGGTGTAAATTGAATTCTACCAAACTTTAAGTCGGTTACACCGGCTAATGTTTTAATTAATAATGTTTTTGCCAAACCGGGTACACCGACCAGCAAGCAATGCCCTTTAGCTAAAAGCGAGATTAGTAAAGAATCTATAATCTCATTCTGACCAACAATAATTTTCGAAATTTCTTGCTTAATTTCTGCATATTTTAAATTTAAATTTTTAACTAACTGAACATCATCCATATAAAATCCCTACTAAAGATTGTAGTGTTTAATTTCCCAGAAGAAAATTTTCTTTGCATTTTCTAACATTTCGTTTACCAAGTTTGCTTTCTTCTCTTCACTTGCTAACTTTTTGAATTCATCGTAATCAATATCTAAATCAGGTTTGTGGCGAGGGATTCTTTCGTCTAATCTTACAATATGATATCCTGTTCCTACTCCGGGAATAGGTAAAGGTTTCACAAAAGTAATGTCACCCTTATTTTTTAAATCTTCTAAAGCAGTTTTTAATTCGGGGGTTAAACCACTCGTATAAAATGAACCGAGCAAACCACCAAGGTTCTTAGTCCTTTCATCGTCACTATATTTTTTAGCCATTACGCTAAAATCTTGACCGAATCTTGTAATGCTGTCTCTAATATCGGTGAGCAAGCTGATTATCTCGTTATCAGAATTCGGGTCTGGTTTGATACCAACAAGAATATGCCTAACATTAATTGAACCGCCCCTTCTTTCAACCATTTGGATAATATGATAACCAAACTGTGATTTAACAATGCCCGAAATTTCACCGTCTTTGAGTGAAAAGGCAGCAGCTTCAAATTCCGGAACAAAATCTCCCCTCTTTCTAATTCCTAAATCACCGCCAAATTTTCCGCTAGCCGAATCATCAGAATATTTCATGGCTAATGAAGCAAAATCTGCACCATTCTTTAAAGAATCGAGTAATGAGAGAGCAAAATCATAAGATTTTCTTGCCATTGCTTCAGAAGTATTAGGAATTTTTAATATGTGGGAAAGAGTTACTTTAGCTTCAAAAGTACCTAAAGAATCTTTGTATTTTTCGAAGAACATTTCAATCTCTCTTCTTGAAGCCTCTATTCTTCCGAATTTTGTATCAATGAGTCTCTGAATCATTAGATTTTTACGGGCACCATCTCTAAGCTCTCCCCTTATTCTATCTATACTCATACCATAAGTCTTTTCCAGATTCTCTCTTGAACCCACTAACTCGGTCAAATAGTTAATTTGATATTCAACCTGTGCATTAATTTCCTGTTCTGATACAATAACAGAATCAAACTCCGCCTGAGCAAAAAGTAACTTTTCATCAATCATTGAATTAAGTATCGACATTTTCAAGCCCGGTGTTTGCGGACTGATGTTTTTCTGTTTTGCTTCTTGTTCTGCTCTAAAATCAAGCTCACTTTGGAGAATTATTTCCCTTTCAACAACTGCAACTACTCTATCTAAGTATTGCTGAGGAAAAACTATAATTTGTAAAACCAGTATTAGTAAAAAAGATTTGATTTTCATTTTTTCGCTTTATTATTTATTTCAAAATTATTTTCTGAATAAAGACTTTTTAAATAGTCTTCAAACAACTCTTGACGCTTTGAATTTAGATATGTTTCCTCAACCTTTGAAACAATCAATTGAAACGGAGGTATTTCTGTTGGTAAATACTTACTATGAAGATGTGCAACCGTAAAATAGTTCTCACCGACATTAATAATAAAACTTGTTTCACCCGGATACAAAAGTCTAACATTTTCGAGCAATTTACTCCCCGAAATATTAAATTCATAGTTTAACTCATTTTCGGTAAGATTTACAACCCATTTATTCTCGTTGGCAGTTTTAATTGCGGCATCCCACGAAACATTGTTTATAGAATTTCTAAAAGTAATTGCGGCATTATAATCAGAAAAAGAAACAGAACTTATTAAATATGCGGTCTGATTTAACCTAAATGAACTTTGATGAGTTTTATAATATTCCATTAGATCTTTATTTGAAACTTCAAACGGCTTTCTCTCATATAACTTTTGAATCCATAAAGCAATTGCAATCTCTTTTTTACTCTTTTCTAATAGCTCTAAGTATTTAGGGTCTGATTCAATACCCCCGGCAATTGCAGAATTATATAAAAGTTCATTTCTTATCCATTTCAAAACTAATTCATCTCTAACTGCAGGAGTTAGTTTTGCCGTGTCAATAAGTGAATTTAAATCTGACTCATACAAATAATTATCATTAACTCTTGCCAGAAATTCACCTTTGTTTTCCTCTTTGCCGCATCCTGCTATAGATACGGCAAAAAGGAATAAAAAAGTAAGTCTAATTTTTTTGTTTAAATGCATTTTTAAGATTATCGTAATATTTCTTAGGATTATAGGTAGAATTTAAATAATTATTAAATTCTAACTCTAATCTTTTACTCTCTTCATCTTGAAAACCACCTGAAACCTCGGGTCTGGCTTCATCAAAATGTTTGATTCTTGCAGGGTCTTTTTCAATTAATTTGAGTACGGAGAATCCACCGCTATTAGGAAATATCGGAGAGAGTTCGCCGGGTTTACCTATTTTATTGGCTTCTCTGTATAAATCAGAAAAGTTCACATCTTTTAGTTCATACACACCTGCTTTGGCTCTCATACCGCTTCTTTCAGTGTGTTGTATAACTAAAGAATCAAAATCAGCACCGTTGTTAACCATATCAATGTAAACCTGTGATAAACTATCGGTTCTTGAGAATAATTCTACAAATGAAACGCGGTCAGGGAATCTGTAATTTTCTTTATTCTTCTCGTAAAATGCATACAAATTGACGCTATCGGCATCAATTTTTTTCCATATTTCTTCATCTTGAAGTTTAAAAATATAAATTCCGTTTCTATAATCTTCCATAAGACTCTTGAACTCAGGACTTCTTTCACTTAAAAATAACGCATCAATTTCTAAAACTAAGTCATTTGAAAGTTTATCTGCTGCCTCAAGTACACTTGCCTCTGTAACAGGCGAACCCATATATTCATAGCGTCTTGACATAAATTTAACTAAAGAATCTGTGTTTATACCTGTAGTGGTCATCGAAAAAATTATTTTATTCTGAATTGGGTTTTCCCATTCACTTCTCAAATAGTCTTTTCCCGGATTAGGCATATCACTTAAAGCTAAAAGTTCGTTTAATACGCTTTGGTCAACTTTATAGTTATACTTTTGTTTGGTATTTTCGATAAGTTTAGCTAAATCTTGGTTGTATCTAACTTGTCTGTAAATCTTTTTAAGATTTTCTTTATCTTCTTCAAATGAAGGATGTCCTTTTCTTTCGGTAACAAGAATCAAATGGAAGCCATAAGATGTTTCAACAATTCCTGAAAGTTCGCCTTCTTTAAGTTTGAAAGCAGCTTCATCAAAAGGTTGAACCATCATTCTTCTTTCAAAATATCCGAGGTCACCGCCATTTTGAGCACTGCCCGGGTCTTCAGAAAATTGAGCGGCAAGTTCCGCAAAACTTTCACCGTTTTCAACTCTATTAACAATATCTTGTATTTTTGCTCTTGCGGCTGCAGTATCAACCACACCCTCTTCATTTAGAAAATCAATTAAAATATGGCTTGCTTTAATTTGAGGAACTCTCACTCCCTTTTCTGTAACTTTGATTATATGGTAACCGAACCTTGTAGCAACTACAGAAGGATAAACAGAACCTGCAGGAGTTTCTTTCATAGCATCTTCAAATTCAGGAACAACCATACCGGAAGTAAGATAATAAATATCTCCGCCGTTAACTTTGCTAAATTCATCTTCCGAATATTGTTCAGCTAATTCTTCAAAACTCTCACCATTTTTAATTCTGCTCAAAAGCTCTTCGGCTTTTAGTCTAGGACCATCAGTTAAAGCAGAATCGGGTCTAATCATAATATGGCTTACTCTGTACTCATATTTCCTTTCATCATACATTCTTTTAATGTTTGGTTCTATTAATTCTTTTTCAATAATATATGTAGAGCCAACTTTTCTTTGATAATCTACAAGTTCTTCTTCAATAGCAGGATCTTTGTCATAACCTCTTTTGTGAGCATCTGCAATTTTCATTTTAAAGTTAACATACACATCTAAAAATCTCTTTAGATTTTCTAAACTGTCTGTTTGTGCTTTGTTAATATTTGCTGAATTTTTGAGGTAGGCAGCTTCGAATTCACTAAGATAGATTTTTTCGGAGCCAAATTCTGACACAATTAATTCATTTTGATTTAAAATTTCCGTCTGTTTTGATGAACAAGAGATGAACAACAATAGAGGCAATATCGAAATAAAAACTCTCGATAATTTACCTTTCATATACTACTCCTTTAATTTGTAATTAAAAATTTCCCTCAAATATGATGATTTAGAAAATCTTCAATCCTTTTAGGATGATAAAGTGCAAAATTATTTAAACTACTAATAAATTCAGATTTTTGATTAAAAACAAGACAATTCTTTATTCCGAAAGTATTTAAATGTCTTATTGGATTTTTGGGGGCAAAAAAATTTTATTGTGTAGCGCGGAGAGAGGAATGTTCTTTGTTCGGGGTTCGAGGAGCCTGAGTTCGGGGTTCGGTTACACTCCGGTCGGGATTGAGCTAAGTCGAAATGACCGGGCTGTAAATTATTTTTTAAATTCATATAAATTTGGAAAAATTAACATGCGACCGCCTCCGGGGTCGAACAAATCAGATTTTTCTATTTACTACAAACATTTGACGCCTTCAGCGTCATAATTGAATTTTAAATTGACTATTTGGTAATTTTCCGTTCACTGCGATTCGTTTTCTCTTTACTCCCGACTCTGTCGGGCTCTCTGTTCACGAGTGTAGTCTAAAAAGGTAGTCAAAACATAACAATAAATACTTAGTATATCAAAAAAAGCCTTGTGCATTTGATTATAAATTCTTATATTTAGGATATATTTTATTAATATTAACTAATCCTGTTACTTATATGTTTCAAAGTCAAGATGCCGTTACCTTTCCTTTATTCCCATCAGCTATTTCTAATTCTTCATCTTTACTCAAATTTCTTGAAAAGTCCTCCTTTCACTCTTTTAGAGAACATATATTCTTGAATATTAACGAAGACAAATTTCAAGTTCTCTTCTCTTCTAAACACTCCAGACCTAATACTTCTATCAGACAATTAGTCGGTGCTTTTATTCTTAAAGAACTTCACCATTCTACTTATGATAAATTATTTGTCGACTTAGCCTTAAATATGGGTTATTGGTATGCACTAAACTATAATGTATCCGAAGGCACTAAATGTACTCTTCCGTTTTGCAGAGCCACTCTCTTTAATTTTATTCAAAAAGTCTATGACTACGCTGCCAAAACGGGTATTAATCTGTTTGAAGATGTATTTAACTCATTGACAAGGCGTCAATTAAAATTGTTTGGTATTAAAACAAATAAGATTAGAATAGATACCTTTCAATTACAAACAAATGCAAAAATGCCAAATCGACTAGAACTATTAATAGAATTACTCTTAGATGTCCGTGATGTTAT
>JACSRR010000289.1 GCA_014879635.1 Ignavibacteriaceae bacterium
AGATGTGTATAAGAGACAGTGATAAAGCCGTTCGTGAACTCAGAAACGAAATATTAGAGTAATTCTATTCAATTGTTTTTAATTTTTAAATGGAGAATCTAATTGGAAAATATTGATACTACTTTAGGAAATGTAAATATTGCGTCGATAATAATCTTCTTCGCTTTTGTGCTTTTAACTTTGTGGATAACCTATTGGGCAGCTAAAAAAACTAAAACTACTTCTGAATTTTACGCTGCTGATAGAAGTATTTCCGGCTTTCAAAACGGATTGGCTCTCTCGGGTGATTATATGAGTGCAGCTTCCTTTCTCGGTATTGCCGGAATGGTTTCTCTTAAAGGTTATGACGGACTGATTTACTCTATTGGTTTTCTTGTCGGTTGGCCGCTTGTAATGTTTCTTATTGCCGAACCCCTCAGAAATTTGGGTAAATTTACCTTTGCAGATGTTGTTGCATTTAGATTAAAGCAAAAACCGGTTAGGATTGCTTCTTCAACCGGTTCGCTTATGACAATAGTTTTTTATTTAATTGCACAAATGGTAGGCGCCGGTTCGTTAATTAACATTCTTTTCGGTTTACCGTATGAAATTGCAGTTATTATAGTCGGTTTTGTTATGATTGCTTATGTTTTGTTTGGAGGTATGCTAGCCACAACATGGGTTCAAATCATCAAAGCTGTATTGCTTCTCTCCGGAGCTACTTTCTTAGTAATACTGACTTTAGCAAAATTTGGAATGAATCCTATTGCACTTTTTGACAAAGCAGTTGAAAATTATGGCACCGTTGTACTATCTCCCGGCGGATTTGTTACTAACCCTTGGGATGCTATTTCGCTCGGCTTAGCATTAATTTTAGGGACAGCGGGGCTACCTCACATTTTGATGCGTTTCTTTACAGTACCGGATGCTAAACAAGCCAGGAAATCGGTTTTTGTTGCTACCGGCTTTATCGGTTATTTTTATATTCTTACATTCATTATCGGGTTTGGTGCTATGGTTCTTGTTGGTCAAGATGCAATTTCAGGCTTTGATAAAGGCGGTAATATGGCTGCACTATTGTTGGCTGAATCAGTTGGCGGCCAGTTTTTCTTGGGATTTATTGCAGCAGTTGCTTTTGCAACCATTCTTGCGGTTGTAGCAGGTTTAACACTCTCCGGCGCTTCAACTCTATCACATGACCTTTATGTCAATGTTCTTAAAAAGGGGAAAACTGATGAAGTTGGCGAGGTTAGAGTTGCCAGAATCTCTACCTTGATTATAGGCGCTATGGCTATTGGATTGGGTTTAACTTTCAAAGGGCAAAATGTTGCTTTTATGGTTGGGCTCGCTTTTGCTATTGCGGCAAGTTCTAATTTCCCTTCGCTGATTTTATCAATCCTTTGGAAAAAATTCACCACTAAAGGAGCCGTTGCAAGTATTATAACCGGTGCAAGTTTATCGGTGATTTTAATTATTCTTAGCCCAACTGTTTGGGTTGATATTTTCGGATATAAAGAAGCTGTTTTCCCACTTAAAAATCCGGCTTTAATTTCTTTGACTGCCTCTTTTATTGCAGGATATCTAGTCTCTATTTTTACTAAAGAAGATAGCGCCGCCGAAAAGTTTGAAGATGAAAAACTTAGAACTTACCTCGGTATCGGTGCAGAATAATACTTTTTAGAAGGCAATTGTAATATGAGAAAATTTGTTTTATTCTTTATTGTTTTTTCGGCTCTTGTATTCTCGCAAAGCGAAAAGAACTCTCCTACAATTTCATTTTTCGGCTTTTTGAAAACCGATGTTTTTATGGATACGCGTGAAGGAGTCTCTATTAGAGAAGGGCATTTTTTACTTTATCCTCAAAACGAAAACCTTGACGCTCAAGGCAACGATATTAATGATAAAGCTTCTTTTAACATCCTTTCAATTCAAAGCCGATTGGGTGCCAAGATTACGGGTCCCGATGTGCTCGGTGCTAAGGCTACCGGGTTACTTGAAGGAGAGTTCTTTGGGCATATCGAAAGCGATATAAACGGATTCAGACTTCGACATGCTTTAATTAAATTGGATTGGGCTAACACCTCAATCTTGATTGGTCAATATTGGCATCCTATGTATGTGCCTGAGGTTGCTCCAGCAGTTGTTTCTTATAATAACGGTGTTCCGTTTCAACCATTTTCCAGAAATCCCCAAATAAGGCTCGTTCAATCTTTCGATAACTTAAAGTTCATTCTTGTTGCTGCCAGCCAAAGAGACTTTGCCTCGCCTGGTCCTCAAGGTTTTTCAAGTATTTATATGAGAGATGCCGTTATACCTAATCTTCACTTTCAAATTCAATATGCCGGCTCTTCTTTTTTTGCCGGAGCAGGGGTTGACTACAAAAAGTTGGTGGCTAGAATTATGACCGCTGATAATCACAGATACGAAGCCGCTGTCAATAGCATTTCTTTTATCGGATACGCTAAATTAATTGTTGATCCAGTTACTTTTAAAGTAGAAGGCGTTTACGGAAGTAATATGGCTGACCAATTGATGTTGGGTGGATATGCGGTTAAATCTAGAAATTTTGTTACCTATGAAATTGAGTACACGCCTCTTAATACTTTTTCTGTATGGGGTGAATTTTCGACCGGTAAAGATGTTGAGTTTGGTGTTTTTGGCGGTTATGCTATGAACTTAGGTGCCGATGATAATATTTTAAGTACCTCGTTTAATCGTGGCGGTAATATTGAATCTGTTTTCAGGGTATCACCAAGATTACAATTAAATTTTAGTCCGGTTAGATTTTCCGGTGAGGTTGAATACACTACTGCTAACTACGGAACAGTTAATAATAATAATAAAGGTAAGGTTGAAAACGCTAAATCTTTCTCTAACATAAGAGTTGTTTTAGCTGCTTATTATTTCTTTTAACAAGGTAGTGCCACAAATATTTTGTACAAGGCGTCTATCATGAGAATATGATAAACACTTAGTTATTAATTACTTAGTTATTACCGGCTTTAAAAACAAAAAAGGCGTACTCTCTTGAATACGCCTTTTTTATAAATTTTACGCTGTTACTTCGTTTTTTCGAAAGTCATTAAATTTGAACGGTTCTGATACCATTGATATCCGATTCCGAAAGGTAGTGGTTTAGCGTTCCCCTCCTTTTTATACTCGGCATTAACATCGTTTTGATATCTCACTTCAAACATTGGAATTGGTCCTACATAAACACCGTAAAAAGTGGGTTTCCACTCGGGACCAAAATACTTGAGCGGAATTCCGCTATCTTCTTGTAAAACAAAGTCTGAATTTTGTAGAACTAAATTTCTAACATCAGAAAAGTTTTCACGGTGCATTAAATAAGATGCAGCTTTTAACATAGTTGCATACGGTTTTTGACCGTTTATGAATTCATGAACACCCGTCATTTTTGTAAAGGCACCGTCACTTAAATCAATATTCAGAAAATAGAGCTTTTTAACTTTATATTCGTCAGAATCCATAAATGAGATTAATACGCCGTTAAATCTGTTTTTATCTGCCGAAGCCGCCAAGTCTTTCTCAAAAGTAAATTTACCCTCGGCACTAATATCAAAATATTCAACATTTAAGACTCTGCAATTTGTTCTCGCTAAAAAAAGCATCAAAACGGGAACAACTCCGTTTAATCTACCGGGTTTAAAGTCAACTTCCATATCAATTGTTTTAAAGTAGCCGCCCGATAGCAAAACATTTAAAGAACCTTGAAGGTCTTGTAAAAATGAGCCCAAATACTGTGGTGAAGCCGAATTTAAATCAGGGAGTTTACCTACAGGTTCTAATCCGACTTGAGTAATTTGCTCTGCATCTGTAAAAAATGACTTTACAAAGAGAAAATCAGGTCCGCCAAAAGGGTAAAACACATTTTTTATCTTTTGTTGTACATTTTTAAGCTCAGTGGCTGACCATTCTCTAACCGGAATAATTCTGTCAGTTTCTAATCTCTTCCATCTTTCACCGAAAATTTGAGCGTGTTGTTTCCATGAAGTGGTTTCAAAAAGTTTATAAATTGAAGAAGTTGAATCTACTTCAAGCCCGGCAAAAAATCGAGCCATATCGTTATAAATTGGGTCAAATTTCGACAAATCTACTTTTTGAGGTTCTGCAGGTTTTTGAACTTCACCGCCCGGCTCACCCGCTTTAGCGTTTGGTTTATCTTTATCGCAACCGGTTAAAACAAAAAACATCGTAACAAAGAAAAAGTTCAAGGATATTTTAATAAAATTCATAAATTTTCCGTTTAAGTTATCTAAAAATACGCGTAGCACGAATAAATCGCTGATGATAATATGGTTGAGTAAGTGAATCTACTCTCACACCTGTTCTGTAAGTTTCGGCGTGTATAAACCTTTTAGTACCTTTCTCATCCGGTTCAATTGCCATTCCTACATGCCCAATCCAGTTACTGTAAACATTCCTGCCTTTAAAGAAAATCAGATCGCCCCTCTGGATATCATCAAATTTAATATCTTCACCTAAAATACATTGGTCGGCGGGCATTCTGGGAATAGGGTAACCCATTTTCTGAAAAAGAAAATAAACGAAACCGGAACAATCAAAGCCCCGTTCGGTTGTACCGCCAAATATGTAAGGAAAGCCTAAGTAATTTTTAGCAAGTGCCACAAGACTATCTACTTTTTCACCGGCAGGGTCAATTATAAGCGCTGTGAAGATGCCTGTTGTGTCGTTTTTAATACTATAGGCATTTTCATAGTACTTTTTATGAACACTGTAGAAGTTCTCTTCGGGCATTGCTAAATTTAATGAGAAGAATACAGAAAGTATATACACCAAATATGGTGACATAATCCTCCGTTAAATAGTTAGAGCAAAAAAGAGAAATCGATTAAAAATGCTCAATTTTTATGGGAGCAAAATCGCACTTGCAAGTACGGTTGTCCATAATCCGTTTTTATGTCCTTCGGCTGATTGTGTAACATTAAAAGAACGGACAATTTTGCCCGAAACTTTGTAAATGTTTTCTCTTTCAGACCAATCAACATCAGGATCAAAATCAACACCAAGCGTTGTAGCTAGCATTGTAGCCGCCAAATCTTCGGCATATTCACCGGCAACTTTTTCTGTTTCACCAAACGGATGATGTTCCGATAAATAACCATATAAAGATTTATCTGCGGGGAGTGCTACTCCAATTGAAGCAGCAATTAATCTATTTGCTTCGTTTGTAGCAGTTCTTGCCATTACTGCAAAAGTAATTGCGCCTGATTTTAAATGTTTTAATCCTTCTTCTCGTGAAATTCGTTTGCATCCCGGAGGGTATATACTACTTACTGTTACGAGATTGCACCTTTCGATGCCCGCCATTCTGAGTGCTAACTCAAATGACGCTAAATAATCTTTGTGTCTTCCAACACCTTTTGTAAAGAAAATCTTGGTGGGAACAAACAACACTATTTATCTCCTTTCATTTATTTGATTGCAAAAATTGGTTTAGTATTTTATACTCCTTTCCTGGTCACGCTTAAAGTCTTTAGCTGCAATCGTTTCTCTCTTGTCGTATAACTTTTTACCTTTTACTAAACCGAGTTCTATTTTAACTTTTCCTCTTTTAAGATATAATCCTAAAGGAACTAAAGTATATCCTTTTTCATTAACTTTAGACCTAAGTTTTCTTATCTCGTAAGAATTTAAGAGCAGTCTCCGGTCTCTAAACGGGTCATGATTGTTAATGTTACCGTGTGAATATTCGCTGATATGCATTCCAACCAGCCAAACTTCACCCTCTCTTATATCTGCATAACAATCGGTCAAATTTACTTTACCGGCTCTTATAGATTTTACTTCGGTTCCTACTAATGAAATTCCGGCTTCTAATGAAGATACAACCGTATATTCAAAATATGCTTTCCTGTTTTTAACAAGATATTTTACCGCTTCATTTCTCATGAGTTTTTTATACCGCGCTTCTCCGATCTGTGATCGATACCAAACGGCTTCGAGATAAGTGGCAAAACCTTCGTTAAGCCATATATCCGCCCATGAAGAAGGAGTAATTAGATTTCCAAACCAATGATGCGCAAGTTCGTGCGCAGCAAGATCTTCAGTCCAGCAGTCAGGGCATAAAGTCACTATCGTCTGATTTTCCATTCCTCCCCATTCAAACTCCCTGTTGGTAGTTGCAAATGCAAGTTTTTCATAGGGATAATCACCATACAATTTTGAATATAGATCCAGCATCTTGCCTATCTTACTCATTACATTTTTCAGATTGAATTGTGTCTCACCGTTTTGCCAGTAAAATCTGACTTCCATATTTTCGCCATTTGGTCTTTTCCAGTTTACAATATCGAGATTGAATTTGTAACTTGCCACTACAGCAACAAGATAAGTAGCAACAGGATCTTTGCTTTCCCATGTATAAGTTAACTTATCTCCAACTACGGTAGAGTCGGTTAACAAACCAACAGAACACATAAGTACATTCGAAGGAACAGTTGCAATGACAGTAGTCAGAGCTTTATCGCTCGGTACATCTTTACATGGAAACCATCGTCTTGCTTTAGAAGGTTCGCAGTCAGTAAATACCATTCCCTGATAAGAATAAAAAGCCGAGTCTTTTAAATTATTG
>JACSRR010000333.1 GCA_014879635.1 Ignavibacteriaceae bacterium
ACAGAGGGGAAATGTGAAAAATACATTTTACTTTTTGACGCCGGAGGTGTCACATATTTGTAGTAAAAAGAATTCCAGATTTGTTCAGGACCCCGGAGGCGGTCGCATTTTAATTCATCCAAATTGATGTAAATCTTAAAAATAATTTACTGTCCGGTTATTACGATTTAGCTCAAGTCCGACCTGGTCGGGACCGAACACTCCCATAATCCAAACTTTTATAAAAATCTCCCCTCTTAAACAATTCCCTTAAAATTTGTCAATATTGAGAATTTACACACTTTCTTTTCTCAAATTAGAGAATGATTAAATTCTTAACCTCTTCTCCATTCTATTTTGAACTACTTTCATTTTTGGCACGAAAGTTGATATTTATAACTATCAACTTTGGTAGTAGTGTGAAATTAAGTAAAAATTCTGATACAAAATATTATTCGATTAGTGAAGCGGCACAAAAAGCCGGTATTTCAGTACATACTCTAAGAATGTATGAACGCGAGGGGCTGCTTATTCCCGTAAAAGAAGGAAATTCAAACAGAAAATATACAGACTGCGATATTGAAAGAATTGAATGTATCAGAAAAACTATTAACCAAGATAAAATTTCTATCGAGGGAATTAAAAGGATTCTTTCGTTAGCTCCCTGCTGGCAATTAAAAAATTGTAGCAGCAGCGAAAGAGAAAATTGCCCGGCATTTACCGAACATTCTAAACCTTGTTGGGCTTATAAACACAAAAATAATTTGTGTGAAAATAACGAGTGTAGAAACTGTGTAGTTTATCAAACTTACAGTAACTGCAACTCAATTAAACATTTAATTAGAACGGTATCAGTTCATAATTCTCTTATTCAAAACAATTAATTAAGAAAATGAAAAAAATATTTTTGATTTTGATAATATCAGCTATAGCTATTTTATCGGCTGTTGTGTGGTTAAAGGATAAATCAGTTACTACTCCGCATTTAGCAAAATTAAAGGAAAAATATTCGAAAGAATATAAAGTAGCATCAGACCATTCTCAATACCCCGCACTTCAAAAAAACTTTGGTACTCCGCAAGAAGTTACCGAAACATGTTTAACCTGCCACAATCAACGGCATATCGAAGTTATGAATTCTTCGCATTGGAATTGGGAGCGACCGGGTTATATTCAAGGCAAGGGTATTGTTTACCTCGGTAAGAAAAATGCCGTCAATAATTATTGTATAGGAGTTGAAGGCAGCGAGCAAAGTTGCGCCAAGTGCCATATTGGATTCGGAATGACTGACGAACTTTTCTCTTTCACCGATGCTAAAAATATAGATTGTATGGTTTGCCACGATAATTCAGGAACCTACACAAAGGGTTCTGAACTTGCCGGCTATCCTACCCCTGCCCTAAATCTTAATGAAATTGCTCAACATATAGGAAGACCTTCAAGAGAGAATTGCGGTGTTTGTCACTTCTTTGGCGGCGGCGGAAATAATGTTAAACACGGCGACCTTGAAAAATCGATGTTTGCTCCAACCACCGAAATTGATATTCACATGGGCATTGACGGTCCTAATCTTGTTTGCGTTGACTGTCATTTAACAGAAAATCATCAAATGCTCGGTAAAGTTTACAGCCTTGCTTCAATGAATATGGATAGATCAGAATGTGAACAATGCCACACCTCAAACCCACACCCAAAAGAAATTTTAAACGAACACACTCTCAAAGTTGCATGTCAAACTTGCCACATTCCAATTTATGCTAAAGAAAACGCAACTAAGATGATGTGGGATTGGTCAACAGCGGGTAAATTAAAAGACGGTCAACCTTATGTTGAACATGACTCGTTAGGTAATGACACTTATATGTCTATTAAAGGCTCATTCAAATGGGAAAAAAATGTAGTACCTGACTATATCTGGTTTAACGGCACTGCAGATCATTATCTACTTGGCGATAAAATTGCAGATTCAACACAACCACTCGTATTAAATCAACTTAACGGCTCATATAAAGATAGTAGATCAAAAATTATTCCGGTAAAGATTCACACCGGTAAACAAATTTTTGACCCTGTAAACGAAATTCTTATTCAACCAAAACTCTTCGCAAAAGTAAGGGGAGAGGGCGCCTTCTGGAAAGATTTTGACTGGAACCGGGCTGCCGAAATTGGTATGAAAGACGCAGGATTACCTTACAGCGGGAAATATGATTTTATCGAAACTAAAATGTACTGGCCCGTTAATCATCAAGTTTCTAAAAAATCGGAAGCGTTAGCGTGTATCGATTGTCATACCCGTGATAACAGCCGGTTAGCAGGATTAGATGATTTTTATATGCCCGGTAGAGATTACAACCCGCTTGTTGATAATCTCGGATTGATATTAATTGTTCTTACCTTTATCGGCGTGGTTTCTCACGGCGGAGTCAGAATTTATTATGCACAGAAAATTAAAAAGGGAGAAAAATGAGAAAAGTTTATATCTACAAAGGTTTTGAAAGATTTTGGCACTGGACTCAAAGCTTCTTGATAATTTTTCTCGGAGTTACAGGTTTTGAGATTCACGGCTCTTTCTCATTCTTCGGTTACGAAAATGCGGTTAATTACCATAGTATTGCGGCAATCCTCTTTATTATTCTGATAATTTTCGCTATTTTTTGGCATTTCACAACCGGCGAGTGGAAACAGTACATTCCAACTTTCGAAAATATTAAAGGACAGTTAAATTACTATGTTTTCGGAATTTTTAAGAACGCTCCCCACCCTACTAAGAAAACTGTTTTAAGCAAGCTAAACCCTCTTCAAAGATTAACCTATTTTGGACTAAAAATTTTAGTTATCCCGGTAATGGTTCTATCGGGGCTATTGTATATGTTTTACAGGTATCCGCAAAAATACAATATGAGTGCGTTAAATATTGATGGTTTAGAAACTATTGCTGTTTTTCATACTGCGGGAGCCTTTCTTTTAGTGGCTTTTCTTGTAGCGCATCTTTATTTGATTACTACAGGTAACAAACCAACTACTAACCTCAAAGCCATGATAACCGGATTTGAAGACCTTGAAGAAGAAGAAGTGAAAATAGAAAAAGAAGAACCAATTAAAATTGAAGAAGAAAAATTACCCGGCACGGTAAACTAAAAGGATATTAAAATGGAAAAAACGACATATATGAACCCATATCTTGCAGGATTTTTCTTAGGAATACTCCTGTTAGTAACAATTTTTATTACGGGAAGAGGTTTAGGTGCAAGCGGAGCGGTTAAAAGTGCCGTTGTTGCAACTACCGTATCTGTAGCCCCCGCTCACGCCGGTGATTCACGGTTTTACAGAGAATATATGGATGAACATCCCGAAAGTCCATTAAAAAATTGGTTAGTATTTGAGGTTGTCGGAGTAGTTATTGGTGCCTTTTTAAGCGGATTGGTTTCAAACAGACTAAATCTGACTCTTGAAAAGATTCCGACTATTACAAACAAAGTTAGAATTGCGGGTGCTTTAACGGGTGGTCTGCTCTTTGGTTTTGGCGCACAATTAGGCAGGGGATGTACAAGCGGCTCTGCTTTGAGCGGTATGGCAGTGCTTTCAACAGGCGGTATATTAACTATGATGGCAATTTTTGGCGGTGCTTACGCTTTCGCTTACTTTTTTAGAAAATTGTGGTTACCAAGATAAGGAGTTTGTGAAATGGGTCCTTTAGTACCTGAAATAATTGGAAATGAATTAAATTTTGTAGTTGCCCTGCTTGTTGGAATTGCTTTTGGTTTTATTCTTGAACAAGCCGGCTTTTCTACTTCAAAAAAGTTAGTCGGTTTATTTTACGGATACGATTTTACAGTTCTAAGAGTGTTTTTTACGGCAGGTTTAACTGCTATGACCGGAGTTCTTATTTTAACTCACTACGGTGTTTTAGATATGAGCTTAGTTTATGTGAATCCCCTGTTTTTATGGTCTGCTTTAGTTGGCGGAGTAATTATGGGGCTTGGCTTTGTAATTGGAGGATACTGCCCGGGAACAAGTTTCTGCGGTGCTGCTATCGGAAAAATTGATGCCATGGTATTTATTGTGGGCTCGTTTATCGGCGTTTATATTTTTGCCGAAGGATACCCTTTGTTTGAAGACCTATATAAAGCCGAATTTCTCGGAAGTCCCCAAATTTTCGAAACATTCGGAATGTCAAGAGGATTGTTCGGGTTTGTGTTGATTTTAGTTGCCGTCGGTGCTTTTTGGATGGTTACTTATATTGAAAAAAGGCAAAATAACGGACAGAAGATTGATATCACCCCTTCAAAAATGGTGCTTCCTTTAACAGGAGTGGCAGTTATCATAGCATTTACCGCATTTTTCTTCCCTGAAAAAAGAGAAACGGTTCTTGAAAAAGTGAGCGATAAAGAATTTGTTAATCAATTAGAAATTCAAAGTATGTCGGTTGATGAATTAGCTTTAAGATTGATGTTAAAAGACAGGAATCTTCAATTAATTGATGTAAGAACCTTTGAAGAATTTAAAGAATATACACTTCCAAATGCAATTCATGCAGAATTAGAAGAAATGTTTAACAAAAACATGAATAACATTCTGAACAACAGAGAAAAAGTAATAGTTGTTTTCGGAGATGATGATTACAGCGGAAAGAAAGCAGCAGCTTTGGCTAAAGAGCTTGGTTATAAAAATGTTGGGTATTTAAGCGGAGGGTTAATAGAGTTTAAGTCTGAAATCCTTGATTTTGAAGCCCCCGGTATTTTGCCTGCTGCAAGAAGTTTGGCTGATAAATATAAATTTAGAAGTTCGGCAGCCGAAAAACTTCCTGCAATAATTGAAGCAGCAAAGCCTAAGGAGGTTAAAAAAGAAGCACCGAAGAGAGTTTTGGGAGGATGTTAATTTATTTTAATCAATTTTTTAATCACATAAAAATGTACAAAATCGAATAATTTTTAATAAATATGTTGATAACTTGTTAACAGCTTCATATTTTTGTAACAGGTATTTGAAAAAAATTAATACCTTTTTAGATTATTTTACCGGAGTCTAACCATGATGTTGGAAGAAAAAACTTATAAAATCTTTTTAAAGGGCTTAAAGAGGTTTATGACCGTAAAAGCTCAGACCATTATTGCCACCGAACAAGGTGTTAGATTTGAAGATTCAAATAATAATTTAATAGGATTTTTCCCGATTAACGAATTAAGCGCAGTTGTTGAAGACGAAAGGTTACTCGATTTAATTGATTGCAAAAGTTTAGTTCAAAAAGAAGATAAAATTCTTGAGGATTATCACTTATAATTTTACTTTACATGCAAGAATCAAAAAAGGCTGCCCGTGTGCAGCCTTTTTATTTTTATTAATCTTTTTTGATTAAATTACTGCATATTGTGAAATACAGATTGAACATCTTCATCTTCTTCAAGCATATCAATTAAAGCGTTAACTTCTGCTTGTTGTTCTTCGGTTAATTCTTTGTAAGTAGTGGGAATATACTGAAACTCGGAACTGTTAACTTCTATATTTTTAGAATCGAGGAATTTCTGCATAGCACCAAAATCTTCGAAAGCGGTATATATATAGCAAAAATCATCTTCGGCAATAAATTCGTCTAAGCCATGGTCAATTAATTCGAGCTCAAATTCTTCAGGGTCTTCAATTAAATTCCGCTCAAATTTGATAAAAGCTTTGTGTTCAAACATAAAAGCAACACTGTTTGAATTACCGAGATTTCCGTTGTGTTTTCTGAAATGATGCCTGATGCTTGCAACCGTTCTATTTGGATTATCGGTAGCTGTATCAATAATAAATGCCACACCGTGCGGACCCATCCCCTCATATATAATTTCCGAATAACCGCTTGTATCTTTTGAAGAAGCTCTTTTAATAGCAGCATCAATTCTGTCTTTAGGCATATTAACAGCTTTTGCGTTCTGCATTGCAATTCGCAGCCTGTTGTTGCCTTTAGGTTCTACACCGCCGGCTTTAACGGCTATTTCAATTTCTTTTCTAACACGGTTAAATGCTTGTGACATTTTAGCAAATCTCGCAAACATTTTATGTTTTCTTTTCTCAAATATTCTGCCCATATCTCTCTTTGTATTAAACTTTTATGAAATTTTATCTTCAAATTTAACATTTTTTTGGCAGGGAGAAAAAAGCTCAAGATTGAATGGTGCCAAAATAATTTAACAGCAGAGAAAAAAGGTTCGAGGTTCGATCCCGACCCGGTCGGGAGCGGGAGTTCGGGGTTAAAAAAATGTTCTTAGTTCTTTATTCCGGGCTCGATTACAATCCGGTGGGGATTGAGCGGAGTCGAAATAACCGGGCAGTAAATTGTTTTTAAGATTTATATCAATTTGGGTAAATTAACATGCGACACCCTCCAGGGTCCTGAACAAATCAGATTATTCTATTTACTACAAACATTTGACGCCTTCAGCGTCATAATTTGATACTGCGATTTTCAATTTTTCCCTCTGTGGCAAATTATCTTAAATTCAAGCCAGCGGTGTTTTATTATAAAAGAATTTTTGCTGTCAGCGTTAGCGATCTGTAAGCGCAGCGAACTTTCAACTAGTTTTTTCTACCCACTAAATTTATCAACTTTTTTTCTCAAAAAAATAC
>JACSRR010000336.1 GCA_014879635.1 Ignavibacteriaceae bacterium
TCCGTCGTCGGCAGCGTCAGATGTGTATAAGAGACAGATTAATTACAATTGCTTCAGGTTTTAATAGTTCCAGTTTTTCCCGGTTAAGTAAATTACGGGTTTCATAAGTGAGCGGAATATGTAAACTGATTACATCCGAAAGGGATAAAAGTTCATCTAAGGGTTTATATTCCGCATTAAATAAATTTTCCATTTCTGATGAACGGGATCTGCTAAAATAGATGATTTTTGTACTAAAGCCGGAAAACATTTTGGCTGCTGCCCTGGCAATTCTTCCCGAGCCGACTAATCCAATCGTTTTACCTGTTATCCCGTGTGCAAGAAGTAATTGGGGTTTCCATCCCTCAAATTTTGATTCACGGACTAAGAGTTCACCTTCGTAAAATCTTCTTGAACAAGCTAGAGAGAGCGTTACTGCTAATTCGGCTGTTGCTTCTGTTAAAACTCCGGGAGTGTTTGTAACAATGATATTTTTACTTTTTGCATACGAAAAATCAATATTATTGTAACCGACCGCATAATTTGCAATAATTTTCAGATTTGGGAGAGAGTCGATAATCTCATTGTCTATTTTTTCACTCAGCAATGATACAATACCCTGGTATTCAGTAAGTCTTTCACTGCAAAATACAGGTGTAAGAGGTAAATTTGAATCGTTTTGCAAGTATTTAATTCCCGCATCATCAAACAAATATTCTTTTGAACCGGGCAAAATTGAGGAAATGTAAACCTTCATTGAATCTTTTTTGTTACCTTTTTATCTAATCAAAATAATTTTAACTTTAAAATTAGAATTTATTTATTTAAAAGGAACATCTATGTTTTCATTAAAGAGAATCTTAATATCTGCAGCAGTTGTATTATTTACTGCGGGAATTATTTATTCGGTTACACCAAACGAAAAAGCACCTGAATTTGAATTAGAATCTGTTGACGGTACAGTATTAAAATTAGCAGATTTAAAAGGGAAAGTAGTTTTATTAGACTTTTGGGCAACTTGGTGTCCTCCTTGCAGGGCAGCTGTTCCCGATTTGGTTGAACTACAAGCAGAATACGGTGAAAACCTTGTAGTTGTGGGTATTTCGTTAGATAGCGATCAAACTAAAAAAGATGTTAAGCCATTTATGGAGCAGTACGGAATTAATTATCCTGTTGTTTGGGGAACAATGAATACTGCAAAAGATTACGGTAATATAAGAGCAATTCCGACTTCGTTCATAGTTGATAAAGAAGGAAATATAGTAGGCAAATGGGTCGGCATGGTTGAGAAAAAAGTTTACAAAGAAACTATCGATAAACTATTATAATAATTATTTTGCGGGGGGGAATTTTCTTTTAAGCTGAAAGACATTTCTTCCCTCGCTATCTTTCTCAAACTTAACATTTTTTCCGAGATTAGTAATAATAAACAAACCAAAATGCTCAGGAATAAGTAAATCCATTTCTGATTCGGTTTTGTCACCTCTTTCGCGGTCGTAAAATTCAAGTTTAGTTGAATCCAATACTTTGCAAACAACTTCATAGTCAGGGTCTAAGTGAACAATAAATTCGTTTTGGATAAGATGATTAGCGAACGGGGGTCTGTGCAGGGTAGTACCGGGGGTGCTGTCTGAATTAACCGGTTTTATAGTAAATCCGGGTCCATCGGTAATCATTTGAATATCAACATAATCATCTTTAATATCGAAAATAAATTCAACTACCTTACTGCCTGCGTGATTAATAGCATTAGTGTAAAGCTCATGCATCAGAAGTTTATTTTCACCTGCAAATTTCACCCTAACAGAGTCAGAGATCCCCTTAATTTTATGTTTTATAAGGTGTTCAAAAGATTCGGTTATAAATTCTAAATATTCATTAATTGCGGGTAAAACAATACTAATTCTATGCGACATATTAAATTTCTTCGACGGATTTTATTATTCTGAACACTGTGTACAATCTTGTTGATTCAAAGACCGAAGACACCATATCGGTAAGCCCGGAGATAACAATTTCTTGGTCACGCGAGTTAGCCTCTTTATATGCCGCAACCAAAACTCCGAGAAATGAACTATCAACATATTCCACGCCGGATAGGTCAATTACAATTATCTTTTTAGGGTTAGATTCTATGAACTCAAAAATAGCTGATTTGAATGCTGGTGCATCAAGCTGAGTGCCTTTTTCACCGGAATATTTGTAAACAACGAAGTTATTTTTGTCTAATGTTTTCATAATTTTTTAATTTTATCAGTTGCATTAACTAAATTAAGAATTTATTAACTTTAATCAAATAATTTAATTCGTAAAGTAACATTTTATTACTAATTACTGCATTATTAAATGAAAATTATTGCTGATGAGAATATTGATTTTCTTTCCGAAACCTTTGCTAAGCATGGTGAGTTAATAAGAATGAACGGACGAAATATTCCGGAATTTTTAACTCCCGGAATTGATGCTCTAATTGTGAGGTCGGTAACAAAAATTAACTCACTCCCGGAAAAATCAAATTTGAAGTTTGTGGGTACCACAACAATAGGAACCGATCATATAAATATTGATTTGCTACATAAAAACGGAATCTATTTTTCAAATGCCGCAGGCTGTAATTCTACCGCGGTTGCAGAATGGACTATTGCAGCAATATTAAATTATATTTGTACAAACTCTTTGGAATTAAATAAAATTAAATTGGGAATTGTCGGGTTTGGAAACATCGGCAAAAAAGTGAATTTGTTAGCGGGCAAATTAGGCATACAAACATTTGTTAATGACCCGCCTTTGCAAGATGAAGGATTTAATTTCCCTTTTGTTACGCTCGAAAATCTTGAGGAATGCGATATCATTACATTTCATCTTCCGCTTACTAAATCAGGCAAATATCCTTCTTACGGGTTGATTGACGAAAATCATACTGTGTTAAATTCAAATGTTAAATTGTTAATAAATTCAAGCCGAGGTGAGATAATTTCAATCAAGACTCTGAAAAAATTTGCCGAATCGGGAGAAAAATCCGTTTATTTGGATGTTTGGGAGGGGGAACCTGTTATCGATACATATTTCTTAGATTATGTTGAATTAGCCACACCTCACATTGCGGGTTACACAGCCGAAGGTAAATTTAACGGTACAATGATGATTTATGAGCAGTTTTGCAATTTTTTCGGATTTCCTCAAAGTGATAAGTTAGAATTGCCAAAAATGATGGTTAGATTTACTAGAAAGGATGTACCGGCTTTAGAAAATGTTTCATCACTTTTGAGCACAATTGCCCATCATAAAGAAGATACGGAACAACTTAAAAAGGCGAAATCGCTTTTACAGGATGATTTGGGTAAATATTTTGATGAATTGAGAAAAAATTATTTGCCAAGAAGAGAATGGAGTAATATAATTCTAAAATCTTCAGACTTTAACAATAACGAAATTGTGATTCTTCAAACCTTAGGCTTTAATTTCGAGGATTAGAAATTAGGCAATCTTTTGAAATTTTTCACATTACTCTGAGAACAATTATTCCTTTGTTGCTCTTGATAGCATTCACATATTTTGAAAGGCTGCTTCTTGTAATCTGAACTTTAGTATCAGGCATCGGAGCGTGTAAAAATCTTGTTTCACCGCTTTCGATTACAGCAATTCCGATGTGAGAAATGTCTAATCCTTCAATATTTGTAACAATTGCAATAATATCGCCCTCTTCAATATATTTTTCTTTTTTACTGATTTCACTTTTCGGAATATAAAAATAATCACGAGCAGAAATTTCTTTCTCAATTTCTTTCATTTTAGCCACATTTGAGGGATTATTTTTTAAGTGCTTGTATTTTGAGGGGTTTTTACTCATAAAGGAAAGGTTAAAATTTAATTTTTCACCGCCCAAACTTTGCGAAATGTCTTTGACTACCCCTTTATTTATGTTGTCATAGATCCAATCGGAAGTATAGTGAAGCCTTGAGGTATAACCGGATATTTCTCCGCCTCTGTAACGGATAAATTGCAAATTATTGAGATAAGAAGAAAACGAAGAATCCTTTTGTTTGAGTAGTCTCGTAAAAACAACTGCATTTTCAACCAAAGTGTAACAGTCTAAACCCGAAAGATTAACAACTAATTCTTCAGAATCTGTAACTTCAAGAGCAAAAGCAAGATACTCTGTACCGGTAAATAACCTTCCTGTTTTACCGGGAAGCAAACTCACATCTAACTTTTGAAAGCCTTTATCAAAAGCATACTTAATATTTCTATCAAAAATTGCTTTATCAGTTTCGGTAAAAACTTGCGAATTGAGATAAACAGAAAAAAGGAGTACAGTAAAAAGTACTTGCTTAAAAAACCTCTTCAGATGGACCTCCGTACTTATTAAACCTTTCCAAATTTTCAAATTTACCGTATTCATGAACAAACCTAAGTTTAACTTCGTCAGTAGGACCGTTACGCTGTTTAGCTATAATTATTTCGGCAATACCCTGAGTAGAAGTGCCGTCGGGAAATTTTTCTTGTTTGTAATACTCCGGCCTATTAATAAACATAACAACATCGGCATCTTGTTCAATAGCACCCGATTCGCGTAAATCGGCGAGTTGTGGGCGTTTATCGGTTCGGTTGTCAGGATTTCTATTTAACTGTGAGAGTGCAATAATCGGAATTTCGAGTTCTTTGGCTAAAGCTTTTAATGATCTCGAAATAGTTGAAATTTCTCTTTCACGACTTTCCATTCCCGGAGGACCTTGCATAAGTTGAAGATAATCAACAACCACCAATCTTATTTTGTGTTCTGATTTCAGCCTTCTTGCTTTAGCTCTAATTTCGAGAATAGTTTGCGCAGGTTGGTCGTCCATAAACAATTGTGCATGAGCTAAGCGGGCGGCATTCTGCACCATTTTTTGACTTTCGGCAGCGGCTAATTTACCTCTTCTAACATCTTGAGCGTTAATTCTACCCTCGGCACAAATTAAACGGGTTACTAATTGTGTGGTTGCCATTTCAAGGGAGAAGAAAGCAACGGGCAATTTAAAATCAACAGCAGCATTTCTTGCAAAAGAGAGAGCTAATGCGGTTTTACCCATAGAAGGGCGTGCTGCAAGAATAATTAAATCGGAATTTTGGAAACCACCGCCTAAGAGTTCATCGAGGTCGTAAAAACCGGTTGGGGCACAGAAGTGAACGCGGTCACGGTTATGAACTGCTTCAATGTACTCTATTGTTTGAGTTACGGCAGATTTCATATCAATAAAAGATTTACGAAGCCTGTTTTCGGAGATGTCGAAGATTTTTTGTCCCGCGTAATCAAGTACATCTAAAGCGTCGGTTTCACCTGAATAAGCTACGGAAGCTACCTGAAAGCAGGTATTAATAACATCGCGAAGCACTTTCTTTTCGATAATAATTTTGATGTAGGAGTCTAAATTTGCGGCTGAGGAGATGGTTTGGGTCATACTGCTCAAGTATGTAGCACCCCCGATAGATTCTACTTTACCTGTTTTTTCGAGCTCTTCATAAACCGTTACTACATCAATGGCTTCTTTTTTAGCATAAAGAGAGAGCATTACCTCAAAAATAATCTGATGTGCCGGTTTGTAGAAGGAATCTTTTGTTAAGAGGCTTGCGGTTTTGTGCATAGCTGCCTCGTCAATCATCAACGCACCCAAAATATTCATCTCAACTTCTACTGCCGAAGGCGGTTTAATTGTATTCGGAATGAAGTTAACAAGGTTTAGTTTTGCTTCTTCTTCTTTTTTAATTATTGAGGTGATATCTTTCTTGGTTTTCAAAAGTTTCCGTTAAAAATTAATTTTATATGAGAGTTACAAAACTAAGTAATTTGTTAGTAATGTGAAAGATAAATTGTGAAACGAGAAATGCAGTTGACTAAATTAGTGGGTTGTGGATAATGGAAAATGGGTAGAAATCCCGACAAGAATCGGGAGCAGTTAGCAGTGTGCCCGATAATCTCGGCTTGTTTAAGACGGGAGTTGAGGGTAATCCCGACAGGGTCGGGAGTAAAGAGTAAAGGGTAAAGGGTAAAGGGAGAATTTTATTTTTGTTCAGTTTTAGGAGTGTTGGAAGAGAATAACTTAAACATAACGAATTCTGTTCTAATTTACAGTTTTTAATGCTGTTTATTTATCTTAAGATTCGTTTTTACTTGACTTTGATAGTAAAAATTTTAATATTAAAGTAGAAAATATTTTTTACATTCAAGCAGTTTTGAATGTCAAATTATTACTCACCAAATAAATCAAATATCATAAACCAAGACGGGAGCCGCCTTATGGAATATTTGGAATTACACCCGGTAACTCCGCAAAAGCGTTTTATTGAAAAAGCAATTGAAGTTCTCAAAAACGGAGGAGTTATTATTTATCCAACAGATACTTTCTACGGCATGGGGTGCAGTATATACGAAACTGATGCTTTAGACAGAATATTTAAATTAAATAACCAGAGTAAAGTAAAACTTTATAGCTTTATTATACCCGATTTCAAAGATATCGCAAAATATGCTAAAGTTTCTGATTTTGCTTTTAAGACTATGAAAAAACTCTTACCCGGTCCTTATACTTTTATT
>JACSRR010000259.1 GCA_014879635.1 Ignavibacteriaceae bacterium
ATTTATTTTTTTACAAACAAACCTCGCATATACAGGCTGTAATTTTATGAGAAGATTATTTATAGCAATTTTAATTTTGATTCTTAATTTTCCGCAATTTTCTTCCGAACCTAAAAAAGAATTGGATTTGAGGGGCGATTGGAAATTTTCTATCGGCGATAACCCTGAATGGTCAAAATTAAATTATAGAGATCAAAATTGGGAATCTATCAAAGTGCCGTCTTCATGGGAGAACGAAGGGTTTCACGGATACAACGGGTATGCCTGGTATAGAAAAGAATTCAACGGAAATTCATCATGGGCTGGTTCAACGCTAATTCTTAATTTAGGCTTGATTGATGATGCCGATGAAGTTTTTGTAAACGGAGTCAAAATTGGTTCTACGGGTTCGTTTCCGCCAAATTATCAAACAGCATACAATATTCACAGAAGATATACTATCCCCATTTCTATATTAAATTTATCAGGAAAAAATGTAATTGCCGTTAGGGTTTACGATAATGAGCTTGAAGGCGGTATGATACACGGTGAACAAGCCATTTACTCTGTTAGATCCGAAATGGTTCTTGCTCAATATTTAGACGGTGTTTGGAAATTCAAAACGGGTGATTCCCCGCTATATAATGAAAACGACTATAATGACAGCAATTGGGAAGACATTATTGTACCGGGTTATTGGGATGCTCAGGGCTATTCTAAATACGATGGGTATGCTTGGTACCGTCTTAAATTTACACCATCAAAAAATCTCTTAAATCAAAAATTGGTGCTTGTACTCGGAAGAATCGATGATTATGACCAAACTTTTCTAAACGGTGTTTTGATAGGCTCTACCGGAAATTTTAATAACCCTTCAATAGGTTTTGTTCACTCTAATGAATATAGAGCTTTCAGGGGTTATTATATACCGCAGGGTGTATTGAAAGAAGGAGAAAACATTATTTCAGTCAGAGTTTTCGACGCATTCCAAGACGGCGGTATTTATAGCGGACCAATCGGTTTAATTTCTCAAGATAATTATGTCAATTTTTTCTCAAAAAAGAGATAAATAGACCGTTTTTAGCAAAGTATAAATTTTATGAGTGATTAAACTAATTTGAGAAATCTCTCTCCTAATTTCTTAAAGCAAATTTCGTAAACTGCTACAATCTTGAACGGTAGCCAAAACCTTGAACATAATTAGCTTCAATATTCACTTTTCTTGTTATTACGCTCGTAGAACCAACAACACCCAAACCACCCTCAACATTTGAGTATGTTACCTCATCTAAACGGACGGAAAATTCATCCAAGAATCCTTCGGTTGAAGAATAGTAGTTAGCTAAATTATTATCTAAAATTAAAAGTTCGAAAACGGCATCCTGAATAACATAGCTGAACTTGTCCATATCTCCTTCAGAAATCTGCGCCATAATATCGTCAATAACTTCGAAATCAAAACTTAACCCTCTTGCTCTTGTTGATGAAGGGTAAAAAGGAATTCTACCGTTATCAGAATCAATGTAAGTTAGAGGAATTTCAATTCTGTAGCCCTTTACAACACCGTTTTTATCTGTTGCATAGAAGAGAGTTAATTTTGGCACAAAAATAAAATCCCCTTGTATAGTCCATGAAACATCCCAAGTAGTGCGGTTGGGATCATTTGTAACTGTAGTGATTTGAGAATTAGAAAGACGGAGAACCGGTGGCGGCGGAATAACCGTCTTACCAACCAATGTTGACCCGGTTGGCGTAACTGCTACTATAGTTATAGTATCCATTGCCCTTGGATTAACCTTTTCAGCCTTGTAAAAAGGTGTTTCTCCGGGAAATTGAGGAAGTACCGTAGCGGAGGTATCGCTTAAAAGTGTGGTCTCTCTTGTTCTTGAATTGTAGATTGAAACGGTTGAACCTGCCTCAAACGGATTTCCTTGATATAATCCGGGGTTAAATCCGTCAACTTCAAAAGATTTTGCAATCATAGCAACTTGAAGTGATGAATCAGCTTTTATAATTGAGTAAAGCAGATACTTTTCGGTAAAATTTTTCTTAGGGTCAAAACTTTCATCGCAACCGTTAAAAAATAAAATCAAAACAGTGAGTAAAAGATATTTTTTCATAAAGTTATAATTCCAATTTGAGCGATAATGAGGGTAAAAATGGGAGCATATCTACCCTTTCACCGGTTTCTTTGTCAAAATAAAAAATGTTTTTTCTGTCGTAAATATTTATTATGCTAAAATCAAGAGTTAAACGCATAAAATAAAAAGTGAATGCTTTAGAAATATTCAGATCTAATCGGTGATAAAAAGGAAATCTTTCGCTATTTTTGTCTCCGTATAAACTGCCGGGAGAAAATCCGTTAAATAAGTACCATTGCGACCAAAAATCGGAGACCCTCATTTTGTAGAAATAACCGTCAAGTGGGGTGTAAGGTCTTCCTGAAGAAAAACTCCAAGAGATATTCATGTTCCAACCGTCACCGGGGTTAACACCGAGTATTAAATTAAGGGCATGCCTGTTATCATAACGGGGGTGAAACTTTTTCCCGTTATTTTCTTTCCAAGCCCAACCGAGTGAATATCCCGCCTTTGCGGTAAAAATTGAATACCTATATTCAAGCTCCGCTTCAAGTCCGTAAGAATACCCGTTAACGGCAACAAGATCGGGGTCATTTGCAGAATATTTGTTTTCATTTAAATCGGTGATATTCCTCATATCTTTATAGTAACCCTCAAGATTCAAAAAGAGATTACCGGGGAGGTCAATTTTTGCGCCGGCAATATAGTGCCAAGCTTCAGACGGGGGAAGATAATCGGGAATTTTTATCCAAGGTTCGAAAATTGAAAGGAGGTCATTTTCATCAGAAAGCGTTGTCACTTCTTGCGAATACTTGCCTGCTGCTGCTTTGAATGTTAACCAATCAAACGGTTTGTATGTTGCACTTATTCGCGGCTCTAAAAATCCGGCTCTCTTTTTACTAATCGTAATTAACATTATTCTTGAGCCGATATCAAGACCAAAGTTTTTTATCCGCATAAATTTGTACTTGAGGTACAGATTCATACTTAAACCGCTACCGTCTATTACAGTTCTGCCGCCTTGAAGATTTTCTTGGTCTAAAGTAGATGAAAAAATTGAATTTTGAAATCCGACTCCTAATTCATCGCCCTCGTCAAAAATATATGTAAAATTCCATTTAGAATTAAGATCGGTTACGCTATTTTTTCTTTCTTTAGCATCGCTTAAATTAGGAATTATTGCCGCATCAAAAGTACTAACTGAAAAAGTCATATAAGAGTATAAGGGAGAAGCCCAAACTTGATACCAATTTACTCCGTAAACGGCATTTTTTAGGAAATAATCCTCTTTAAGCATGTCGTTATTTTTGATGTCATCTCTGCTATTAAACCCATGAATAACAAATTTAGAATTTTTGAGAATATCGTCATTCGAATAATTGAGTTTAAATGAGAAGTCATAAAAATCAAACGGAGCGGATTTATTATTCAAGAATTTTTTCATTATTTCGGAATAGTAACTTTTTCTTCCTGTAATATGAAAACTTCCGTGCGGTATTGGACCTTCAATGGCACCTTTCATAGCTAAGACAGAACCTTGCAAATTACCTGCAAATTTTCTTTTGTTGCCGTCTTTTGTAATAATATCTAAAATTGATGACAACCTACCTCCATACTCAGCCGTAAAGCCGCCTTTATAAAATTCTAAAGCGGAGGCAATTTCGGGGTCAACCACCGAGAAAATACCTAAAGCATGATAAGGATTGTACACAGGTGCACCGTTTAGAAGCACGATATTCTGTTCGTTATCTCCCCCTCTAACATAATAACGGGAAGTAACATCGCCTGTTGTAGAAACGCCGGTTACATATTGAAGTGCTCTAAGTAAATCTGCTTCAACACCTTTAGGCATCTGTTTTATATCCGAAATAGAAATTCTCTCTAATCCGATATCAGTTTCATTCTCTTTTACTGTAACTTTTTCACCAACCACAGAAACACCCTCTAACTCAACGGTTGAAGGTAACAATTGAACATTAAATTGAAGGATATCGCCTGCTTGAATAGTTGTTTTTATTTCTGATGTATGATAACCGATGTAACTATATACAATTGTTATTTCACCCGCAGGAATACCGGTAATAATATAATAACCTGTAGTGTTGGTGGGCGACCCAAGGTTTGTGCCTTTGATAAACACATTAGCATAAATTATTGGCTCCCCGTTTAATGAGTCGGCAACAAACCCTCTAACAATACCGCCTTTGGCTTCGTTTGTAGCTTGAGGAAAAATTTGAATAAACAGAATAAAAAAGGAAATAAGAAAGAGTTTTTTCATATTTTGCATAAGTAGTTATTTGAGAAGTGAATCGTAATTCCGGTTGAGATTTTTACAATTTGTAGAGCTGAACTGATGATTTTGTGTTATCCGGTTGTTAAATTAATAAAAAATAAAGTTCAATAATATCATTTTAATTTTTTTCATCAAAGTCAAAAATATTTATTAAATGAATTTCAAAATATTTGGTAAAGAAGTATCGTTAAAAAAAGGGGGAATAATAACAGGGGTATTTCTGTTTTTCCTAACTTATTTTCTTTCGGGTACAACCGAAATGCCCCCTTTAGCAGTTCTGTGTGCTGCCTCGGCAGTAATGATGGCTACTTGGTGGATAACAGAAGCGGTGCCCTTAGCAGCAACTTCACTAATACCCGTAGCATTTTTCCCTCTTATCGGAATTCTTAAAGGGGATGATGTTGCAAATTCTTACATAAATTCTACAATTTTTCTATTCTTTGGCGGCTTCTTAATTGCTCTCGCAATGGAAAAATGGAATTTGCATAAAAGAATTGCTCTTAAACTTGTCTCCATCATCGGTAATTCACCTTCTTCAGTTGTACTTGGGTTTATGGTTGCCGGCGGAATGCTCTCTATGTGGATCTCAAATACTGCTGCCGCTATTATGCTTCTTCCGACAGGTTTGGCTATTATTTCACAGACAAAAACAAATGACGAATCGCAAAATTACAAATTTGCTAAAGCTCTAATGCTCGGAATTGCTTACTCTTGTTCAATTGGCGGAATTGCAACTTATGTAGGAACACCTCCTAACTTGGTTTTTCAAAGAATATTTTCGCAAAACTTCCCAAATGCCTCTCCCCTGCTTTTTGGTGAGTGGGTTATTTATTTTCTCCCTCTTTCAATTTTAATGCTGTTTATTGTTTGGGTACTTTTAACAAAAGTGCTTTTCAAAACTGACAATAATTTAAAAACCGATAAAAAAAACGTCAAACAAGAATTGGCTGAGTTAGGACCTATCGGATACGAAGAAAGAATTATTCTCACCGTTTTTTCGTTAACTGCATTACTATGGATATTTAGAGACACATTAAATTTCGGGTTTATTTCAATACCCGGCTGGTCAAATTTATTTCCCGTTCCCAAATTTATTGATGACGGTACAATTTCTGTATTTATGGCACTCCTGTTATTTTTTATTCCCGCAAAATCGAATAAAGAAGAACGGATAATAGACAACAATATTCTTAAAAATGTGCCGTGGGATATTATATTGCTTTTTGGCGGCGGTTTTGCTCTTGCCGATGCCTTTGTTAAAACCGGCTTATCAGATTTTATAGGCTCACAATTCTATTTTGTAAAAGATTTGCCCGTAATATTATTAATTCTGAGTATAGCGCTTGGAGTAACATTTTTAACGGAATTAACTTCTAACACTGCAACAGCACAGATTTTTCTCCCCGTTTTGGCTTCTTTAGCTTATGCTAACGATATAAATCCTTTTTTGTTGATGATACCGGCAACTTTATCGGCTTCAATGGCATTTATGTTACCTGTGGCAACTCCGCCAAATGCTGTGGTATTTTCATCGGGAAAAATTAAAGTAAAAGAAATGGCAAGAGCAGGGCTCATGTTAAATCTAATAGGAGCAGTAATAATAACTGTGTGGGTTTATCTGATCTTCGAAATAATTAGAGGATAAATTAAGAAGTTTAACCTAATGAAGTTTAATTTAAAATGAAGTGAGTAGCGGTTAAACCGCTAATCACTTTTTAAGAATTTTTCTCTAAACTATTTAAAAATTTTGTAAGCTGCGATTTTTTGCGTGCTGCATTATTTTTATGCAATCTACCCTGTGAACTTGTTCTATCAATACAAGATACGGCAGATTTATAGTTCTCGGCTGCTTCTTCTTTTGTAGTTGAAGCTAATGCTTTTTTAATTAGTGTTTTCATCTTTGATAAAGCCATTTTATTTTGGTCTTTTCTCTTCAAAGACTGACGAATTCTTTTCTTCGCTGATTTATGATTAGCCATATTTCCTGTGGTTAATTATTTTTATAAAACTAAACAACAAAGTTATCAATTTTTATTAAAAATACAAAAATATATTTTTACATTTTTTTGGCTTATTTGATTTTTAGGTGGCAAAACAGGCTAACCGCAGAAGTACAAGGGTTCGAAGTTCGAAGTTCGAAGTTCGAAGTGTCTTGTCCTAAATATGGTTGTCACTAATTTAACAAATTTTAACCGCCGAGCACGCCGAG
>JACSRR010000337.1 GCA_014879635.1 Ignavibacteriaceae bacterium
TCCGTCGTCGGCAGCGTCAGATGTGTATAAGAGACAGGTTTAATACTTTTTCTTTATCTGAGCTGTTTTCATCACCCATATTACGCCATTGCTTCAAATATTTGAGGTGCAATTTATGTAAGGCAATAAGTTTATCATTGCGCCGTTCTAAATTGTCATACTGTCCTCTTCTTCTTATAATTGCCGGCTCTTCAAAAAGCTCTTCAATCATTTTGAATCCGGTTTTATGATCCGTAAGAATTTTATTCATAAATAATTTTCTCTCATCATTATTCTCATCTAATTCTGCGTAATGTATCATCATTTCCAAATTAGATAGAATAAGATTGGTTTCAGTTTGAATCATCAAAAATTTGAAGAAATTCCAATAATTAATAGATTGTTTTAGTCGAGCGTAATCTGAAGGCTTTTCTTGTTTCAAAGATTTTAATGCTTCTCCGAGTCCGTACCAACCGGTAAGAGTAATCCTTGACAGATTCCAACTAAACACCCACGGAATTGCTCTAAGGTCATTCAAAGATCTTGTACCGGTTCTTCTTGCGGGTCTGGAACCAATTTTACTTTTTTCTAATACATCAATACAAGTTGTGGTACTATAAAAATTTATAAAACCGGGAGTCTCTATTAAATCCCGGTAATGTTCATAAGATTTTTGTGCTAGATACTCCATTGATTCAATAGGATACCGGGGCGCTGCGGTATTGTTATTAATAATATGGCGCGCAACCCCTGAAGATAAAGCGTTTAAGTTGTATTGTGCAGTCATCGGATTACCAAAGAGTTGAGCTACAGATTCTCCCTGCACAGTAACTTTTATAGTACCGGTAACCGAGTTTTCCGGCTTACTTTCTAAGAAGCGATGATATTTTCCGCCACCTCTACTTATTGTTCCGCCTGTACCGTGAAAGAAGTAAATCTTAGTGTCGTATTTTCTACCAACTTCGGCAAGCATAATCTCTGCCTTATGTAAATTCCATTTGCTGGCAATTGTACCTCCGTCTTTATTGCTGTCGCTATAACCTAACATAACTTCCTGCCTGCGTTCCATTTTCTCTGCACGGTATTTAGTTACGGGATGATTCAAAAATGCCTCTAAAATGTATGTTCCGTTTCGCAAGTCTTCAATTGTTTCTAATAACGGAACCACTCTGATTGCTGTGTTTAGCAATTGAGTTTCACGCATTAATAAATAAACGACCAATAAATCACTTAAACTGCGCGTCATACTCACAATAAAAGAGCCTATGCCTGCAGAACCATATAGATTTATATGCTGACGCACAACTCTGTAACAATCTAATACATTATCAGCTTCTTCACCGTAAGAGGCTGTAACATCGGTAATAGGCGAATTATTTTCTAACAACCTGTTTAAATAATTTACCCGTTTAGCTTCATCCCAATTTTCAAAGTCATATTCTTTTTCGCCGGTAGCTTTTAATATTTGTGATATGGCTTTATCATGGAATAGACTATTTTGTCTGATATCCAATTTTGCGAGATGAAAACCGAAACATTGAACAGATCTTTCAACCGGGAAAATTAAATCGGCAGCCAAACTTTTTAACCCATTTTGAATTAAAACCTCCCGTAAAAGTTTTAAATCATCTTCTAAAGCCTTACTTGATTTATAGTAAGTTTTGGAATCGCAAAAATTTTCGGAGATAGTATTATCTAACTGACAGATAATTAAATTGACGAATTGCCTCCAGGGCTCGTAATAATTTCTTTCGATAGCAGCTTTACCCAATGAACCTAACGCTTTGGCTTTTTGGTTTATGGCTTCTGAAAGTACAAAGGGGACCGGATTTATAACGGCAGAGATTGAAATTTTTTTAACTAAATCGATTAAATCTTCTCTAATTAACTCAAGGGCAGCTTTTCTGTGGAGCAATAGAGTCTCTTTTGTAACAGAAGGAGTTACAAAAGGGTGACCGTCTCTATCACCACCCACCCAACTCCCGAAATTGATCTTGGGGAATACTCCGGGGTCTTTAATTCTATTTGGGTCAAAGCCCAATTCTACCCACGAATTTTTTAATTGTTGGTCAGTATTTTTTAATACATTCGGAAAAACTTTGCTCAAATAGTACAGTACATTTGCTCTTTCGTCTCTGATATCCGGTTTATTCAAGAAAATTTCGCCGGTTCTCCACCATCTTTCCAATAGATTTATGATGTTTTCTCTGATTGCGTTTTGTTCTGGTTTGCTCAAAGAAGAGTTTTCTCTTTGCACTAAAAGAAGATATAATTCGCGGTGAATTTCGATAACCGTAACCCTCTTGGCTTCGGTAGGGTGTGCGGTGAGGACGGGAATCACATAAGTTTCTGAGATTGCTTTGATCATTTCATTTTCGCTAATACCGGCATTCTTCCAAATATTAAAAGCTTCTGCCCATGAACCTCTAATAGTAGAGCTTTTTCCCCGGTCTTCTAATCTTCGTCTGAATTGAGTTGCTGCATTTTCTTCAATTAAAGTCATTAGCTGAAAATAAATGCTTAACGATTGAATAATTTTTTCACTTGATAAATCACTTTCGTCTATATTATCGTCTTGTAGAGTAAGTTTAATCAAATCAACTACATCGTTTTCGTTTATACGGGTGAGCATTTCAGTGTAGCAATCGATTATAAATTTTCTATCGTCTGAAATTTTCTGAAACGGATATTCGGTCTTTTTCATAATTTTATCTCTACTTGAAATTTTAATTTATTCTTTTTTTGAGCCATATATTAAATATTGTATTTGAAAAGGTTTTGTAGCGTATTTAGGTTGCCACACAAGTTAATTTCTCTGCTAACATGCTTCCGCCCTCTTGGTCTAATTGCCTATTCTGAATTCATTTTTACAAAAATGTCATTCCTTCAAGATGAAAAAAAAGAATTGCGTAATCTGTAAATTATTAAATAGCTTTTGTGTTTTCCTCAAATAAAATACTAACCGCATCAATTATTTATCACCGGTTATCCTAAGTGTTCTTTTCTACTTCGAACCTTGAAGACTGAAAAAAAGTTCTTTTTAACGAAATGGTAACATTGAATTTATTTTTCCCGGTGTCCTCAGTGTAGGTTGCAATAACTAAATTATACGGGCAGTGAAAAGAAAAAGTTTTTGAAAACCGTTGTACAGATAGATCACATCGCTATATTTAACAGCCTTAGTATTGGGTGATCTCGAAACAGGGATAAAAATTTACCATAAAAGGAATTTCGAAAATGATTTTGCGCATAGTCCCTTGTCCCGTTTCATTCCGGAATGTGGGGATTTGTCAGAAAATATATTCGAAGTTCAAATTACAAGCTTAAAAACAAAAGAAATTTAATTAAATTAATCTAAATTTAGATTCACAATTTTATTGAATAAGGGTACTAAAATGAAAACTGCAATAGAATCAAAAATCAGGCAAAACATATTATTATACTCAACATTCTTTTATGTTATTATAACAATACTCGTTTTACCCGGATGTCAGAAAAAAGAGGTTGAAGTTAAAGTTAATAATGTTCAAACCATCGTCGAAGTTAGTGATTTTGATGGATTCGCTGTTGTATTAGAATCAATTTCAAAAGACTCAACATTTAGCCCGGTAATTAAGAAGTTAGAAAAATCGGGAATTTTGTTAACGAAACTAAATATAACGGAAAATTCAGTTGAAAAGGTTTTAATTTTAGCTGGTCCTTACAAAAGTTACGATGAAGCTTATGCCGTTAAAGAGAAAATAGAAGCTGAATCTGCATTGAATAAAACCTGGATTCTTCAAGATTATAAGAAGGCAGAAATTAAATTTTCAGAAATTGATTTCTACACGCAAAGAGCTAATAATGCTGATGACATACTAAAGTTGGTAGAAGATAAAAAAATTTCGCCTAAGTTTAGAGGTTTTTTTAACGAGCCGTTTATAAATATCAATATATTCGAGAAAGAAATAGTGGTTGTACAACTTGGTTTGGAATCAAAAAGTTATCTGTTACTTAATGAGTTTGACCCTAACAAAGAATTCCAAACTATTGTATTCTTTGACTATGTAAAGGGTTCTTTTAATTCTGATTATTTTATTGAGAAAAAACCGGCAACTGACGATATGTCAGGGATGATGTATCCATATTCAGTTACTCGCAAAACCGGAAGTATTTATGACTTAAATGGCGGTGGTATAACTCAATAAGTATTGATTGAAATATCAAAGAGTAAAAGAGTTCTTACTGATCTTTTTTGCAAAATTATGTGTTCTTGGAAGTTATTAATTTCTCAGTGCTTTCTGGAAAACAGGCGGTTAAATTATCTTTTGCCTCTGCATAATTTCAAATAAACCGGATAAATGCAAAGAAAAATCATCACTAATTTTTTACTGAAATAGATTCAATAATATGCATATATTTGTAGTTATTTTACGAACGATTCTATGATGATTAATTAGATGACATTTTTGAACCCGGCTCTTTTAATAGGGCTTTTGGCAGCAGGGATCCCGGTTTTGATTCACTTTCTTAATCTTAGAAAGCTTAAGAGGGTTGAGTTTAGTACTTTACTCTTTTTAAAAGAGCTTCAGAAACAGAAAATAAGAAGATTAAAGTTAAAACAGTGGATTTTATTAGCTGTTCGTGTTTTGATAATTATTGCGTTAGTATTGGCATTTTCACGCCCTTCCGTGCAGAATGTTTCTTTTGCAGGGGTAGGTTCAACGGCAAAAACCAGTGCCGTAATAATAATTGACAATACTTTTAGTATGAGTTTACTTGACGATAAAGGCTCTTATTTTAACCGTGCAAAAAAAGCAGCCTCCGAAATTATTGCCTCTTTAAGGGAAGGTGATGAAGTTGCGGTAATTTTTGTGAACGAAGAATCAACCCCCGAACCCGTTTCCACAAAAGATTTTACCGGTGCAATTGACAAAATCGAAAAAACCGGTATTACCGGTGTAAGTAAAACTTTGAATGAATCCGTTATTAAAGCGGCAAACCTACTCTCTGAAACCTACAATTTCAACAAAGAACTATTTATCTTAAGCGATTTCCAAAAATCACGCTTAGGTAACACCAAAGATTTCGCCAATTTGAGCGAACTTCTAGATTCTCGCACTAAATTATTTATGATGAAATTTGACGAGAAAAAAGGAAGTAATCTTGCAGTTACCAACTTAGAAGTTAAATCTGCTATTTTCGAAAAAGATAAACCTGTTTCCGTACAAGTAACAATCGAAGATTTTACAGGCGGCGGCAGTTCTAACGAAACGGTTTCATTATTTGTGAACGGTGAAAGAACTGCTCAAAAGAGTTTTAATATTAGCGGAGGAGTGGCAACCGTTGACTTAGAAGGAGTGATTAAATCTTCAGGCTTTGTTGAAATTACCGCCACAATTGAAGAAGATGATATTTTACCCGATAATAAAAGATTTGCGGTTGTTTATGTGCCGGAGGTAATTAAAGCAGCAATGTTCTTTGAGAAGGAGGAAGAAATTCTCTTTTTAACTTCTGCAATTAAAGCAGGCGAAGAAAAAACGAAAATTAATCTGATATCGGCTTCGGTAAATTCGGTGACTAATTATAATCTTTCAAATTATGACTTGGTAATTGTAAGCGGTACTGTAGATAATACTGCCGGTGCGGTTTTTAAGAATTATGTAGAGAACGGTGGTAAATTGGCATGGTTCCCTCCAACATCGGGAAATATTACACAGGCAAACAATTTTTTGAACCAACTTTTATTACCACAATTTAAATCTGTTTTCGGTAGAATATCCGGAACTGATGAAGTAGCCCGGTTTAGTACGCTCAATTTAGAAAGCCCTTTATTAAGCGGTGTATTTAAAAGCGATAAGAGAGGGAATCCGGAATCACCGTCAATTAATTTCGGGTATGAATTTTCAAGCGGTGGCAGGGGTGCTGAGATAATCAGACTGACCAATAACAGTACATTTTTAGGTGAATTTACATTAGGGGAAGGAAAAGTATTAGTATATTCTGTGCCGCCCGTTTTGCAAGCGTCTGATTTTCCGGTTAAAGGAATATTTGTTCCGCTAATATTTAGAACAGTTTTGTATTTATCCGGAATGAGCGGTAATATAGACGGCATTCAAGCAGGCGAAAGAGTAACATTGAGCAAAGGGATGTTTTTGAGTTCTAATGTAAGAATTACCGGTCCTGAAGGATTTGAAGAGATTAAAAATTTAGAAAATAACATAAATTTAATTTTTACAAAAACATTAACTAACGGCATATACAGTTTCAGTTCAGCAGGAGTGGTTCAAAGAAAGATTCCCGTAAATACAAATCCGGAAGAATCGGATTTACAAAACATGAGTAATCAGGATATAGAAGATTACACAAAGCAGAGCGAAATAAGATCAGAAATTCATGAAATTTCGCCATCATCAGATTACATAGCAGAGCTTGAGAGGTTAAGATTTGGCTCGGAATTTTGGAAGCCGTTGATATTTATAGCTATCGGACCTGTCTCTTATACACATCTGACGCTG
>JACSRR010000183.1 GCA_014879635.1 Ignavibacteriaceae bacterium
GACATATAAAAAATATTTTTGAAGAAGGTGAACTTATAGAAAATTCAACTGTTGCAAATTTTGCAACTGTTCAAACCGAAGGTACTCGTAGTATTGAAAGATTAATTACATATTATAACCTTGACATTATTATTTCTGTTGGCTATAGAGTAAAATCTCTTCGAGGTACTCAATTTAGAATTTGGGCTACCGAACGATTGAGAGAATATCTAATTAAAGGTTTCTCGTTGAATGATGAATTATTGAAACAGAGTAGTGGAAGCGGTTATTTCGATGAATTGTTGGAAAGAATTCGAAATATCCGTTCATCAGAAAAAGTTTTTTATCGCAAAGTGCTTGAAATTTATGCAACAAGTATTGATTATAATCCAAACTCAGAAAACACAAAACTTTTTTTTCAGACTGTTCAAAACAAGCTGCATTGGGCTACACACGGAAATACTACAGCAGAGGTTATCTACCATAGAGCTAATTCTCAACTTCCATTTATGGGTTTAACAACTTTTAAAGGAATTAAACCTGTTAAAAATGAAGTGACAATTGCCAAAAATTATCTTAACGATAAGGAACTTTCAGTATTAAATAGACTTGTTTCTGCGTATTTGGATATTGCCGAAGTTAATGCTTTGCAGGGTAAGGTAATGTATATGAAAGATTGGATTGAAGTACTAGATGGTTTTATTAAAATGTCAAGACAAAATATTCTAACTGATGCAGGTAGAATATCTGCTGAACTTGCTGAAAAAAAAGCCATTGCTGAATACGAAAACTATAAATCTAAAGCTGTGGATGACCTTTCTGAAGTGGAAAAACAATTCATTGAAAGCATTGAGAAAACACATCAATTATTAACAAAAAATAAAAAATAGCTAACCCACAAATTACATTTCTCAAATTCATAGTAAAGTTGAAGCACACTCAATTTTAGATAATATTCTCTTTATCCGCAAGGTTATCAATTAACTATGCCACAGTTAATTTTTCTGACCGTCTTAAAGCGTTCTTGTAATTTCTCAACATCTCGTTTAATTCTTTATTATTCAGCACCTTTATTTAAAATTTCTTCCACAGGCAAGTATTACAATTATTTCTTCCAATTTAATCCTTAACATCCGGTTTTTAACCAACATTAAGCATTTACTAAAAGTATTAATAATTGCCAAAAATCATTAGAGCCGGATACATATACTCAACTTGCACTCCCACCTTTACCTTTTTAAAAATATTCGCTGAAAATAATAAATAAAAATTAAATAAACATTACATTTTTACATCGGTTTTATTCGTATCTTCTAATCACTATTTATTTTCTTATTAACCGTGCTAACACACCCTAAATGTTGTGCACGAGTACAATTTAGCACCATTTAACGGTTTTAATACGGTTTCGTCAGATTAGTTTTATCGGTAAAATGAAACCAGGAACTTTAATAACAAGTATTAAAAAGTCTCAAATAACTCTCTTTTTTGCGTCATTGTTTTTTTTAGTAGTATTCTTTTTCTACTTTCTAAACTCGCAAAGAAGTGAGCTTATGCATCAAATTCAAAATGACTTAAGAACAGTTGCCAAACTGAAGTCAGATGTACTTGATCATTGGGTAGAAACTCACATTTCCGAAGCCCGTGATTTATATGAAAACCCCAACTTTCAGAGAGACCTATCTGCGTACTTCCTTAACCCTTCACAAGCAGCAGAAGAAAAATTAAAAATTTGGTTGAATAAATATGTGGTTAGTAAAGAATATACTGATATTATATTAGCCGATAAATATTCTAAGCCAATTTTAGCACTTGCGGGTGAATGCCAAACAATCGATACTAATGAACTTAAAGAGGTCTTACAAATCAAGGATAAATACCTCACAAACTTTTTCACCCACAAAATTAACGGTGAAAAACATATCCATTTGAGTTTAGTTGTAAGAGCGTACATCAACAATAACCTTTTGGGTGTATTGTTGTTGAGAATCAATCCTGAAGTAAAACTTTACCCCTTAATTCAGGAGTGGCCTGCAGAAAGTATGACCGCAGAAAATTTGTTGGTCAGAAGATTAAATAAAGATAGTTTAATTTTTTTGAATGAACTCAGGCATTTAAAAAATACTGCTTTAACATTAACGCAGCCTCTTACTTCTAAAACACCGGCTGCTCAAGGTGTTTTAGGTTATCGCGGTTTTTACGAGTCTTTAGATTACAGGGAGAATGAAAAAGTACTTAGTTATATTTCAACTGTACAAGGTACTGATTGGGTGTTGGTTACAAAAGTAGATTATGCCGAAGTTATTAAGCCCCTTCATAATGCAACTTTTCAGATTATTATTGCTTTTTTAGTTGTATTCTTGTCAATTCTATTAACATTTTATTTTATTATCAGGGGAAACAGGGTTGAATATTTCAAACAACTCTACGAGAGACAAATCGAACTTAATAAACTCCAATCTCAAGTTGAGATGTATTCCAGATTTTCTAATGAGATACTAATGCTTTTGGATTTGGACGGCAATATTCTTGAGACATCAAATTTGGCTTCAAAGGTTTACGGATACGATTCCGGAGAGTTTGCTAAACTAAACATCTTTAACTTGACTTCACGCAAATATCAAATTCGTGATTTATTTGTTAATATTATTCCCGATGAAGGTTTAATTTTTGAGTCGGAACATATAAAAAAAGACGGTTCAAACTTTTTTGTTGAGATAAGCCTTTCACCGGTTTTAATTGACGGGAAAAAAATGATACAGGCTTTGGTTCGCGATATCTCTCTAAGAAAAAAAAGTGAAAATGATCTGTTTGAGAGCAAAAGGCAACTTTCAACTCTTATTAATAATTTACCGGGAACCGCATTCAGGTGTCAAATTAATCAAAATTGGACTATTGTTTACATGAGCGACGGTTGCTACGATATTTTTGGGTACAGCTCTGAAGATCTCGTAAATAACAAAGTCATCCCTTATATTGAACTTATTTATCCCGAAGACCGAAAGCATGTAAATGAATCAATTACCGAAGCCCTAAGAAATTCATTATCTTACGATATTGACTACAGAATAATTAATTACTCGGGCGAAATAAAGTGGGTTAGAGAGCACGGTCAAGGTGTTACAGATTTAAACGGTTTTGTGAATTTTATTGAAGGTTTTATTCACGATATCACCATGCAAAAATTAAATACTTTAAAACTAACAGAAACAACCGAATATCTTGATAATCTAATCACTTATGCAAACGCCCCAATAATTGTTTGGGATTCTAATCGCAAAATTACACGGTTTAACAACGCATTTTCTCATTTGACCGGATATTCAGAACAAGAAGTGCTTAATCAAAATTTGGATATATTGTTTCCGCCTGAATCTTTAGTAGAAATAATGGTAAAAATTGCTCAAACTACATCCGGTAAGTTTTGGGATTCTGTTGAAATACCTATTCTTACTAAATCGGGGGAGGTTAAAATAGCTTTATGGAATTCGGCAAATATTTATTATAAATCAACTAATCTCCTTGAAGCTACAATTGCTCAAGGGCAGGATATCACAGATAGAAAAGTTCAAGAAATTAAGATGAATCAGCTTATCGCAAAACTTGAAATTTCTAACAAAGAACTTGAACAGTTCGCTTATGTTGCATCTCACGATTTACAAGAGCCGCTTAGAATGGTTTCCAGTTTCACACAATTGTTGGCTAAAAGATATAAAGATAAATTGGATTCTGATGCTCTGGAGTTTATTCAATTTGCCGTTGACGGTGCCGGAAGAATGCAAGCTTTGATAAATGATTTGCTCGATTTTTCCCGGGTAACTACAAAAGGGAAAGAATTTGCCGAAGTTGATATGAACTCTGTAATTTCAACCGTTCTTCTAAATTTGAAATTGCTAACTAATGATACCAATGCATTGGTTCATGTTGATAAGCTACCGGTAATATTTGGCGATCAAGCTCAATTACTCAGATTATGTCAAAATCTAATTGTAAACTCAATAAAATACCGGAAAGAAAATGAAAAACCGGTGATAAATATCTCATTTACTGAAGAACCGGATTATTTAATGTTCGCATTTAAAGATAATGGTATAGGGATTGATAATAAATTTTTTGATAAGATATTTCAAATTTTTCAAAGACTGCACAGTAGAAAGGATTATGAGGGTACAGGTATTGGGTTAGCTATTTGCAAAAAAATTGTTGAGAGGCACGGTGGTAAAATCTGGGTTGAATCATCGCCCGGAGAGGGTTCGTGTTTTTATTTTTCTATTCCAAAAATAATTTACGGAGCGTAAATGTCGAAAATAATTGATATTTTGTTAGTTGAAGATAACGCAGGCGATGCCCGGTTGGCTTCAGAGGCTTTAAAAGAAAGTAAAGTTTTAAATAATCTTATTCATCTTGATAACGGGCTGAATGCTCTAAAATATCTTAAAATGGAGGGAGATTATAAAAATGCCCCAAAACCGGATTTGATATTGCTTGACTTAAATCTTCCCGGTATGGACGGTAGAGATGTACTTAAAGAAATTAAATCTGACCCGGAACTAAAAAGAATTCCGGTTGTTATTTTAACAACTTCCCGTGCCGAAGAGGATGTTCTTAAATCGTATGAATTGCACGCTAATTGTTATATTTCTAAACCAATTGATCTTGAACAGTTTATTTCTGTTGTCAAGTCAATTGAAAGTTTTTGGTTCACTATTGTTAAATTACCCTAATTTTTAATATTACTATGAAAGATTACCTCTCCATTCTAATTGTTGAAGATGAGCCAATGCAGGTCAGGCTTATTACCGAATATATTAATGAGATTGATTTCTCATTTCTTGGATATAGTTCGTTTGAAATTCAGAGTGCCGGTACACTGAAAGAATCGATAGAATTAATTGAAAAGTTTCAATTTGATGTTGTTTTAACTGATTTAAATCTTCCGGATAGTATCGGCCTCTCAACACTCTTAGGGTTGTATAAAATTAACTCAAACATTCCTATTGTTATTATGACCGGCATTAATGATGAAAATCTTGCAATTGAATCAATCGGAAAAGGTGCCCAAGATTTTATCGGTAAGTCAGAACTTTCTCCCGCAACAATTAAAAAAGCGCTTATTTATTCAATTGAGAGAATAAAATTAACAAATCGTATCTCATCACTTGTAATTCATAGAACAATCATTTCTCAGGTCAATACTGCAATTACAACATACAAAGACCCAATAGGCTTGATCTCCTTTGTGTGTAATTTGTTAATTGAATTAGGTAATTTTAATCATGCATTTGCCGGTAAAATTCACCCGGATCAGAGTACTGAAACTCCTGTTTTACATTTCACATCTGATAATACAACGCGGATTAAAGAAGAGCATTCTTTCAGTTTTTCGGAAATATTCTACGATATAGATTTTATTTCCAAAATTGATAAATCTGATATTTTTTTTAACTCAGCGCCCGATTTTGAGGCAAATCACATTTTTATAAAGAAATTGCCGGGAATTGACTCTGCACCCTTTACTACTTTGTTTATATCAGGCGATAAACAGAGTGGCTTTTTTCTTATTTACCTAATCCCTCATATTAATTACAAATTAACGGATGAAAATAAAAGTTTATTATTTGAAATTTATAATGATATTAATTTTGGTGTTTCATTAATTTATAAAGAACAAGAATCTAAAAAAGTCTCCGGGCAACTCACACAATCTGAAGCAAAATATTCTGAACTTTTTTCTCGTGCAATTGAAGGTATTGCAATAGCAGATCCCGAAACCGGAATTATTGTAGAATGTAACAATGCACTTCTTAGTTTAGTTGAAAGAGATAGGGATGAAGTTGTTGGTCAGCATCAAACAATTCTTCATCCCCCTGAAGATACTGATGGAAATTTTAGTAATTCTTTCGCTTTACAGGCAGCCGGAAAAGTTGAGGTAGTTGACGATTGCAAATTGTTAACAAAATCAGGTGTCATCAAATACGCCTCCATAAAAGCTAGTTTAATAGAGACTAACGGGAAAAAACTTCTTCAAGGTTTTTTCTTTGATACTACCGAATCTAAAAAACACCGGGAACAACTTGAGGAAAGTGAAAGAAAGTATAAAATTTTATTTCACGCCAACCCTAACCCAATGTGGGTTTTCCATAAAGTTACTCACAAGTTTTTGATGGTTAATGCTGCCGCAATCAGGCATTATGGTTATTCTGAAGATGAATTTCTCTCTATGACTTTATTTGATATCAGACCTGAAAGTGAACACTTGAGGTTATCTCAAAATCTTACGACTAATGTTAATGGTTACCAAAAATCAGCTTTATGGAAACACAAGAAAAAAGATGGCTCAATAATTGATGTTGAAATTATTTCCGAGGATGTTTCATTTTTGTTCGAAGGAATGTCAAGGTTGGTTTTAGTTAATGACATCACTCAAAAGCTTAAATTTGAATCTCAAAACCGTTTGCTCTCTAAAGCTGTTGATCAAAGCATGAATACTATCATCATGACTTCAATTGACGGTAATATTATTTATGCAAATTCTCAATGCGAAAATGTTTCCGGTTATTCCGTTTTAGAATTGATTGGTAAAAACCCAAGAATTTTTGGGTCAAGCAATAATTCTAAAGAAAAATACAAAGAGCTTTGGGAAACAATACTTTCCGGTAATGAATGGAGAGGTGAATTTCTAAACAAAAAGAAGTCGGGTGAGTTTTACTGGGAGTCAGCGTTAATCACTCCGGTAAAAGATGACTCCGGGCATATCATTAATTTTATTGCCATAAAAGAAGATATTACCGAACAAAAAAGAAATCTTGAAGAGCTAATTACTGCTAAAGAAAAAGCTGAAGAGGTTAACCGTTTAAAGTCTCACTTCTTCTATAATATGAGCCACGAGCTCAGAACACCTTTTGTGAGTATCATGGGTAATTCCGAAATTCTATATGAGGAGTTAGAAGATTCAGATCTTAAAAAGTTTGCTCAAGCAATTTTAAAATCTTCAGAGCGTTTAACAATTACACTAAATAAAATTCTCGAATTGTCAAACATTGAATTTGGGGAGAAAGTGATAAATCTTGAATCTTTCGATTTTTTAGAGTTACTAACTGATATAAAAAATACTTTTGAACCAAAATCAGCCGTAAAAGGAATTAATTTTCAAATAAGTTCTCATTTTAGCAAACTTTTAATACTCTCTGATAGAAGGATAATAAAGAGTATCATTGAAAATTTGGTTGATAATGCAATTAAATATACTATTTCAGGCAAAGTGCTTCTTGAAATTACAGAACAATCAAACTCTCACTCATTAGTAATTTGCGTAAAAGATACCGGAATCGGTATTCCTCATGATAAACTTGAATTAATTTGGGAAGAATTTAGACAAGTTAGCGAGGGAATTGACAGGGTATATGAGGGCTCGGGGCTTGGATTAGCACTTGTAAAAAAATATGTTTCGCTTCTGCACGGCAAAGCTTCTGTTTCGTCTCAAGTTGATATTGGCTCAGAGTTTAAGATAGAAATACCCGTAAATTTTGGTGAATCAGAAAAAATTCAAATTGAAAACCCCGGTCTTAACGAACCGGATAATCTTAATCCTCCAGAAGAAAATAGAAAACATATTTTGTTGATTGAAGATGATGTTTATGCGTGTGACATTATTCAAAGGATGTTAAAAACGGATTACATGGTTGATATCGCAAATAATTCTGAAATGGCTCTAAGTATGGTTAAGATGCTTCAATATGAACTGATTTTAATGGATATAAATCTTGGATACGATATAGACGGTATCGCATTAATGAGACTAATTAAACAAATCCCAGAATATAGTAACATTCCTTTTGTAACTATTACTGCTTATGCACGCCTTGAAGATAAAAAATTCTTTTTGAGCGAAGGTATGGATGATTATATTGCAAAACCGTTTAGAAAGGTTGAATTAATTTCTCTTGTTGATAATTATTTGAAAAAAGAGAGTTGAAATATTACCAAAGAGTAAATAAAAAAGCCCACTTGATGTGGGCTTTTTTCTGAAATCTAACTTAATTTTATTTAAGTAATGTCATTTTCTTTGTTTCTTTATAATCGCCTGATTCAATCGAATATAAATAAACACCACCCGGTAGGTTGGTTGCATCAAAAATTACTGAGTGTGAACCTGCTTCTAAAGCACTGTTCATCAAAGTTTGAACATATTCACCTAACGCATTGTAAACCGAAATTTTTACATTTGCAGTTACAGGGATAGAAAATTCAATTTTTGTTGAAGGGTTGAATGGATTAGGATAATTCTGTGATAAAACATAGTTTGAAGGAACTCTTAAGTTTACACTTACTGTGTTTGAATATTCAAAAGAACCGTCAAAGTCAACTTGTTTTAATCTATAGTTATAAAATCCTGATACACCCGGAGCATCAGTATATGTGTAGTCAGTTTTTTCGGTTGTTGTACCTTTACCTGCAACAAAAGCAACATTTGACCACTGACCGTTTCCTAATTGTCTTTCAATTTCAAATCCGGAGTTATTGGTTTCAGTAGCTGTTGTCCAAGCTAAATTAACAGAGCCGTTAACAGCAGTGGCTTTGAAAGAACTTAATTCAACCGGAATAACAGTACTCCATGAGAGCCCAACTCTAATACCGTCAATGGTTATATTATGATTTGCACTATATTGGCGTAATGCAATAGAACCGGGGAATATTTCTGCTATACCGCTTGCTGTAAGAGGACCAACTGTAGGAGTAGCGGGTTCTGACCAAGGATAAGGATCTGAAGATCTAATTATATATAATGATACTTCGTCATTATCGGCACCTTCAACCACTCGATATTTAACAACTACCAAGTAAGTTGAATCTACGGCGTAAGTATCGGCTGAATTTACTGCGGTGTTTGTACCAAAAGAAAGACCTAATGTTAAATTAGGAGCAGTACCGCTCATAAAAAGTCTTGCTCTGAAGTCAAATGTATTGAAAGGGAGCCAATTTCTTCCGAGATGAAAGAAATATCCGGATGCAATACTTGAAACTTTAAGCATAAAAGAAGTATAAACCGAACCGGCTGATGTGGTATCAAAATTGAACATTCTGTGCATATCAATACCGTTTTGATTCAGAAGTGCTGCATTACCAATGCCGCTACCGTCATAATTCGGGAAAACTAATCCGGGTGATGTAGCTCTAATCATGGTTGCTGCAGTACCGCTATGAACTACCCAACCGTGAAGCGATAAAGAATCCCCATCAGGAAAATTAAAGTCTTCAACTAACGGGAGATTTTGTTTTGTCGAAAAGCTGGCAGCCATTCCGGGGTGAAATGTACACTCATATTCGTAAACACCGTCAACAGTTACTATATAAGAATAGGTATCACCGGTACCTGTAAAAGTATAATTCCAAGTAGCAGCTCCTGTTGGTACTGATGTTGAAACTACATTGTGAGAACCTTCTACCAATGTCCACCTGATTGTATCACCTACTACGGCAATAAATGAAGTTGGTGCAAAAGCATTACTAATAACACTAACTTCAATAATTCTTGCATCTGTTGTTCTTGTTAGTAAACAAAGAACCGCAACAATTGAAAACAGAAAATATTTTTTCATTATTATCCTTTTTTTTGATTTAATAAAAATTCTTAATACTTTAATTTAAGTATATAAGCTATAATCAACAAATTATTATTGTGTTAAGTTAACCTTAAGCCTCAAAAAATAAAACTGTGGCTTTACTTTATCTACATAAATTATAAATACTTACCGCTTAATGGAAAACATCTAATTTAACCGGCATTCATCTATAAAATTTCTTTACTTCAAATTATTCAGGTAAATTAGTATGGAAAAAGTGAAGTGAAATGTAATATTTACCCATATAAAACATATTAGTATTCGTAAAATAAAAAATGTGACATTTAAAAATACTTAAGCACTTAAAATAATTTAGCAACTTTTGTTTCAAGTGATGTATCATAAAAGCATGTTAACTAAATGGTATTATTGTTACGCGCAGCCTCAACAATCCAGCCCAATTTACGGGTAACTTAAGGAAAACTTGACCCCCATTCCTACACAATCAAGAATGAGCGGAGTGGAAATGACGATGTATTATATTGCTTTTAAGATGCATATCACTTTAAAAAATTAACATGCGACCACCTTCAGGGTCGAATATAGCCGTTTGATCCATTTACTACAAATATATGACACCTTCAGTGTCAAAAATTGAACTTTCTATCCTTTATCCAGCACTTACCCGTTCAAAAATGTTTTAATCATCCTTCACCCCATTTAAAAATAAAACATCTAAAAATAAAACAACTAAAAATAAAACAGCCGGGGGGAGACCCGGCTGCAAAATCAAAAATATGATTTAAGAAAATTACTTCATTAGAATCATTTTCTTTGTAGCTGCAAATTTGCTGCCGTCAACACCGCTTGCTTCTAAAGTATAGAAGTAAACACCGCTATTTAAAGCTGATGCATTAACATCTATATTATAAACGCCTGCTGTATAATTGTCATTCAACAAAGTTTTAACTTCTTGACCTAAAGCGTCAAAAATTCTCAATGAAACTTTTGAATCAACTTTAAGAGCAAAGTTAATTGTGGTTGAAGGATTAAACGGGTTAGGATAGTTTTGAGCTAAACTGAATTCTGCGGGGATATTAACATCAACTTCAATAGCACTTGAATATTCAAAAGTACCGTCAAAGTCAACTTGTTTTAGTCTATAGGTATATGAGCCGCTAGCTACATTAGCATCGGTATAAATGTAGTTTCTTGGTTCGGTAGTAGTACCGTGACCACCAACCATACCGATATTTACAAATTCGCCGTTAGCTGATTTTCTTTCAACTTCAAAGCCCATATTATTAGTTTCGGTTGCGGTACCCCATGTTAGAGTAACATCGTTTCTATTAACAGATGCTGCAAATGAGGTTAATTCAACCGGGATAACTTGAACAGCACCCGAAATTTTGAATATTGCACCTTGAGCGTATCCTTGTGCCGCACCGGCAACAGAATCTCTAATAGGAGCATAAACACCCGCTAATCTCTGCCATGCATCACCTGTTTCAAGTGTACCTAAAATAGTAACGGGTGGTTGCCATGGACCGGAAGCTAAGGTTCCGCCCAATGTCCACATTGCCCAATATGTACCGCCCGGTAAATCAACCGTTGCATTGGCATTAACTTTCATTATAGGTCTTTGATTGTTAGTAGGTGTTGTGTTTTGAACTCTATAAACGCCTGAAAATTCACCACTTGCAAATCTATTTGTGGTTTCATCACCAAACAAAAGAACAGCTCCGGGAAGATTAGGTCTTCTATCATAAATTAACAAACGAACATCATTAATAGTATTTGTTAATGTTGAACCGGTTTGATAAGTGAATAATTGAAATGCATTAATTTGCCATACTTCGTTTGCAGGAACGGTGAAATCATCAAGTACATAATTATTAGCACTTAATTGATTTCCGAAACCAAACACATTTAAAGGGGTAACTAATTCGGAAATTTGATTGCCGCCTGCACCACCTGTACCGGTAATGTACGGACCGTTATCGAACAAGAAGTTTTCAACCAACATACTACCGGTAATAGTATCGTTAGCAGTATTTTGATCGCCTACCAATTGGGTAAAAGCTTTAGCAACATAAGCTCCTGCAGTAGGAGTCCATGAATCAAATACAACTACAGAAGTTTGATCTGCAGCTAAACCGGTAACGGTTTTTGTTGAGGTATAACCGCTAGGACTAATAGTCATGGTAACATTAAATGTTTGGGTAGCTGAACCCAAATTTTTAACTGTAGCTTCAGGTGTAAAAGGTACGCCGGCTTGTTTTGATCCAATTGCGGTGTGTGATATTGTTGCAACATCATTAGGAACGGTTTCTTCAACATAAACGCTATCTAATGTGATTCTTAATTGATCAAGTGAAGGATAATGGAAAGCAACATAAATTGTTTGTCCGTTAAAAGCTGCTAAAGAAACTTCAAATCTTTGCGCAGGAGCAGCTAAAGGTCTAAAACCTGCAACTCTTGTGTAGCCTGCAGGAGGAACACCACCTGTTGTTGATACATATACAATTAACGAATCAACAAATGTTGCGGAACCTGTTGCGTAGAAATAAAGTTTATCTGCTGTTGTAGCAGGGAATGAATGGGTTACTAACCAGTCATTATTTGCTAATGAGGATGATTCCCAGCGAACTGATGCAGAACCTGTACCGAAAATTGCGGGTGTATATCTTACCCATGATTGTAAACCGGCATCAAGATTATGAACTGCCCATCCTGTTGGAGGGAATGTAGCATTTTCAAAACCTTCTGACCATTTTACTATACCGCTTACTGTATGACCGGGAACACCTGATAGATTGGTAGGCGGTTGACCTAACATGTCTAATCTTTCTTTCTCGGCTTGTGTGTAAACACGGGTATCATTTGATGTTTCGGCTGCATTTTGTGCCCAACCTGCTACCGAAAGGAAAAAGACGATGAGAAAGAGAGTATATACTTTTCTCATATTGTTACCTCGTTGAATTAGTTGTTGATTAGTTATTTAGTTGTTTTATTTCAAAAGACAGATTGTATTTTAATACAATTTGATTTTGTATAATCTTATTTAACAAGTTTCTTTTTCAATTTCGATTCGAATTAAAAATGGTCATTTAACCGGTATAATCACTTTTTCTTGTAAAGAAAGCGTTATTACATGTAAATTATTCACTGTTAAAATTAAGGATAAAAAATTTAATGCACAATAGAAATCTTTAATTATTTACTGTTTTTTGTTCGATTTCTTTAATTAATTGTGTTTTTCCTTTTTAATTTCATTAAAGTCAAAATTGCATTAATTTACTTAACTACCGTTAGTTTTTTTGTCGAAAAATATATTTCGCCGGTCTCAGTTCTCGCTTCAACCCTGTAAAAATAACTTCCGCTTGCAAAATTTGATAATTCTAAATCAACTTCAAATGCTCCCGCCTCAAAAAACGAGTTTACTGGACTTTTAATCAAACTACCCAAAGCATCGTAAATACTTATTGTAACAAATGCGTTACTTGGTAATGAAAAATTAACTCTTGAACTCATTATGCTGTTCTCCGTTAAACTTACGGGATTAGGATAATTTTGTGAGACCAAAAAGTTAACGGGTACATCAACATTTATTTCAATTTCTTGTGAGTAAACTGAAGTACCGTCAAAATCTGTTTGCTTTAACCGGTAATAATATACACCGGGAGAAAGGTTTTTCTCCGAAAAATAATATTTTCTAATTTCGGTTGTAGTTCCGGCACCCTGTACAAAACCTGCTTTAACAAATTCGCCGTTTTCTTTTCTTCTTTGAATTTCAAAGCCGGCATTGTTTGTTTCGGAAACCGTTTCCCAACTTAATGTTACACCGCTTCCGTTTGTCTGAATAGAAAAATTTTGAAGTTCAACCGGTACCGGTTCAGAGGTTAGCACAGTAATACCCCATGAATATAATCTGCCCGAGTCACCATAAGCGTCATCAAAAACAGATAGAACCCAAACTCCTAAAGCCGATGAACCGTAAACTGATGTGAGCGGCGTTTCAGGTCTGAATGTTCCGGTAAAAGGAGCGTTTCCTTGAGTTATTGAAATTGCAGCTTCATCGTCAAAAACTGTTTGAATATAATTTTCGCCTGCGCCACCGTTATCGCTTGAAATATCAAGGCTAAACCCGTCGGGAGCTATTAATGAAATGTCCAAATCAGCTACGAATGAATGTATTATTGTATCAATTCTTAAAATTATTTTCGTAATAGGCGCCAGAACAGGCGGAACTCTGAGAGTATCTAAAGTAGTCTGGTTGTCGTTAATCGGTTTATTAACAAATGTCCTCGTGTAAGAATACGAATACAAACCGACCGGCACATAACCCGAATTTACCACAGTACTACCTGATCCGCTGGCAAAAACTTGAACGCCGAACAAATACAGCCCGTTTTGTGGATTTACTTTTGTGTAATTTGAATCGTTACCGGGTACAACACCCTCTCTTACTCCGTTCACAAATATAACCGAAGAATCAACCGTAACCGGCAATCCGTTTAATCCCGTTTTTGGGTTACTCCAATTTACATTAATGGTGTTTGACCCTTGATTATAGATTGCATTAACATTTTGCGGAGGATTTGGAGCTGTTAGTGTGATATCAACTAACACAATTTTTTGGGGCGAACCCTGCTTAACCATTAAAGCAACAACTTTTCCCGGATATTGCGGGTGGTTGTTAATAATTGCTAAACCGCCGGATGTAGAATTAGGATAAATACTTGAAAAATCAAATGATATATCCTTTAAGCCTGTTGCCGTATCTAACCTTGTAAGTCTAAAAAAACCGAGAAGTGATGGTTCCGAGATCCAGAGATAACCCCGCTGAGGATTGTTAAAATTATCGAAAGCCATTCCGTAAGGGGCAACTTGAGGTGTTCCCAATTCTCTTATGGTAGCGGCGTTAGTCGAGTTTATTTTTAATACCGGAGCATCGTTAAAGTTGGAGGTATAAAGAGCATTTTCACCGGGGATAACGGCAATTCCTCTGTGAATTGATTGCCCCGTATTTATTAAAACGGAGTCAACAAGAGTAAGAGTAGCCGGGTTATATCTCTTAATTCTTGAACCTTCATGCCCGCCGTAAATATATGTGCCGTCAAACGCTAAATCACGAAGACCCCAGCCGGTACCCGGAGTATTTTGATTAACCGAATCAACAAAAACTCCGGAGAGAGTATATCTATAAAACACATTATCGGATGCTGATACGCTGCTCTGCCCTGCCGAAGAAATTATTATTCTATCTGTTGTAACAGTTACACCGACAATTAAACTTCCTGAAGGAACCGGAAAATCGCCGAGAACAACACCGTTAAAAACATTAAATCCGCCCATATTATTTGCAGACGCACTGTTTTTAAAGTTATTATTTGGATTAAAATCGGTTACAGAGGCTTTTTGGGCGTAAAAATTTTGTAAAAGTAACAGACTTAAAAATAAAGAGAGGTAAAACCGTTTGATAATAAACTCCCGGAAATGGTTTTGTATAAAAAAAAACCCTCCCGGTATAATACGGGAGGGTCAAATAATCAAAAATTATTTATTTAAAGTCATTTTCTTGATTGAAGAGAATGATTGACCGTTAACGCCTGTAGCTTCTAATTTAGCAAAGTAAATGCCTGAATTTAAGTTTTTAGCGTCAAAGTTAATAGTATGTTTACCGGCAGCTAAGCTTCCGTTAACTAATGAAGCAACTTCTTGACCTAAAACATTAAATACTTTCAAGCTAACTTTTGAATCGGTAGCTAATGAGAAGTTAATGTTAGTTGAAGGATTGAACGGGTTAGGATAGTTTTGTTCCATAGCAAATTCGGTTGGAGCATAAACATCAACTTCGGCAGCTGCAAAGTATTCAAATGTACCGTCAAAATCAACTTGTTTTAGTCTGTATGAATAAGTTCCGGGGGTAACGCCTCTATCAACATAAGAATATTCGTTTCTTTCGGTTGTTGTACCTTTACCGTTAATAAAACCGATAGCAGTAAATTCACCGCCGGCAGCTTTTCTTTCAACTGAGAAACCTTGGTTGTTGGTTTCGGTAACTGTTGACCAGCTTAAGAATACATTTTCTTTGTCTGCAATAGCGCTAAATGATGCTAATTCAACAGGGATAATTGTTCCGCCTGCTGAAACTAAGTCAATAAACAAAGCATCGCCATCATTAAAGTTATCAGCAACAAATTCTCTGAAAGCAATATAGATGTTTGAACCCGGGGTAACTGCAGGAGTTAAAGCAAAACCACGGCTTACCCAGCCTGAATCAGTAGTAGCAAAGTTAATTGTTGCTAAGTTGATTGAAAAAGCTGCAGTGTTATTATTTGTGGTAGTAGAAACTTTAATATCAATTCTATCAGCGTAGTTGCTGAATTTTCTTGTCCAGAATTTAATACTATCACCTGCTTGAACATTCATCAATTGTGGGGTAATAAGCCATGAATCATTACCTGTAGTACCGCCTTGGTTCCAAGTCATATAAGCCATAGCGCTACCGCCTTGACCGTTAGGAACTGCTGTAACTGTACCACCGTTCCAACCGGGAATAGGTGTTGTACCAACTGTTTGTCTGTTCCAGCCTGTACCGCCGTCAGGATTCAATTTTGTCCATCCTGCAGGTGGGAAGGTTGCATTTTCAAAAGACTCGTTAATTTGGTTATCTGATTCGATCCAAGGACCGTAAACAATAACTGTTTCATTAGAGAAATTTTTTGGAGCTTTGCTTATATTTTTATCTTGTGCAAACAACCCTGCACTGATAAATACTACAAGCATAGAAATACTGAAGAATTTTTTCATTAGGATACCTTCCTTTTGTTAGTTGATTTGTAGTTAATTTTTTCATTAAGAACTGTTTTGAGTTATAATCTCAAAAATCTTACTCAAATTATGGAAAAATTTTTTTTCAAACAAATTTTTATCAAAAAAATCGTAAAAATTGTTGTTATTAGTTTAGTATTTAATAAAAAATTAGAATTTATATTGGATGATTTAAGAAAAAGAGCGATGTTAATTTCGCTCACGGTGAGCATACTTCTGTTTTTCGTGAAATTTGCTGCGTATATAATTACCGGTTCTGCTGCTATTTTCTCAGATGCTCTTGAATCAATCGTAAATATTGCTGCTACTTCACTCGGTTTAATGAGCATTTATTACAGTCTTAAGCCCCCCGATAAAGACCACCCTTACGGTCATGGTAATATTGAATATTTTTCAGCCGGTGTTGAAGGTTTTATGATTTTAATTGCAGCCGGCGGAATCATTACTTACGCTATCTTGGATATTATTAAAGGTCCTGATATTCAAGATTTAGATACCGGTCTTTTAATTATTTCTTTGGCGGGTGTTGTTAATCTTCTTCTTGGGCTCTATTTGATTAGAACCGGCAAAAAAACTAAATCTTTAGCTATTGAAGCTGACGGTAAGCATATTCTCTCTGATTCTTACACAAGTTTTGGCGTTGTTATTGGCGTATCTCTCGTATTTATTTTCGATATTAAAATCCTTGACCCCGTATGTGCAATTTTAGTTGCCTTAAATATATTGTACACCGGATATAAATTGCTTAGGCAGTCTTTTGGCGGATTAATGAATGAAGTTGACCCTGAAATCACCGTATTATTGTGTAATAAATTAGTTAAAATTAAAAATCCTGCCTGGATTGATATTCATGAATTAAGATACAGACAATCGGGTAGTAAATTTTTTGTTGATTTTCACCTTATATACCCTTATTACAGGTCTATTAAAGAATCGCACAAAGAGGAAATCAGGATTAAAAACGAGCTCCAAAAAGAATTTGACAATTTTGACCTTAAAATTCACTTTGATCATTGTAATTCGGGATTATGTAAATTTTGCAGCGTGCAAGATTGCCCCGTTAGAAAGGAGCCTTTAAGTATTACTATTGATTGGACTCCCGAAAAAATGATAGGTGACCCCGTTTACCGCTCGTTTCATACCGATAATGAGTAGTTTTTATTTGCTTTTAACGGTACTTTTCATTATTATTAAAATGTAAAAAAATGGTGGATTATGTCATCTGTAGAAGTTAATTACTTAAATCTTAAATTAAAAAACCCTATAATAGTTGCAAGCAGCGGGCTAACAAAAAGTGCCGATAAAGTTAAAGCTTGCGAAGACGCCGGTGCCGGTGCCGTTGTTCTTAAGAGTCTATTCGAAGAAGTTCTTGCCCGTAAGAATATTAAAGATACTTATGAATTGTACGACCATCCCGAAGTTTATGAATATTTGAACGCAAATATGGGCTTGGTTTACGGTTCTTCAGAATATTGCCGTGTTATCGAAGATTCAAAAAAAGCTACCTCAATTCCGGTAATTGCGAGTATTAATTGTATTTCTGCTAATTGGTGGTATGAGTACGCAAAGCAAATTGAAGATAGCGGTGCCGATGCTATTGAACTAAATATTTTTAGTACGGCTACTAGCAGACTTCAAACTTCCGATGAAATGGAAAGGATGTACTTCGAGATTCTTGCTAATGTTAAATCAAAAGTGAAAATACCGGTTGCTGTTAAAATCGGAAAATATTTTAGTTCATTACCGAACTTTGTGAGCAATCTTGAAATTAACGGTGCAAACGGCGTTGTTATGTTCAATCGCTTCACCGAACCGGATATTGATATTGATACTTTTACCTTCAAACCGGCTTTTTCTATGAGCACTAAAGAAGAAATGTATCTTCCGCTTAGGTGGATAGCTATTGTTCACAGACAAGTTAAACTTTCTTTAGCAGCTTCAACGGGCGTTAAAACTTACGAAGATGTGATAAAATTAGTTCTCGCCGGGGCTTCTGCTGTTCAAATTGCGTCGGTAATTTATACCGAAGGTCTTCCTGTAATTAGAAAAATGTTAGACGGCATCGATAATTGGATGAAAAATCATCAAATTGAAAATTTGTCTGATCTTAAGGGAAGTTTGAGTTTTGTCGAAACTTCAAAAGGCGTCGCTAATCATTACCTAAGAGCTCAATTTATCGAAAAGATTAGCGATATCGAATAGTTATACTATAAATATCTTGTAATTTTGAGGGAAATGCAATGCCGTTTCCCTCGCTTTCTCTTCATTTTCAAATATTCCGTAAACAGTTGAACCGCTCCCGCTCATTAAACTGAATAATGCACCGTTATTATATAAAGTTTGCTTAACTTCAGCCACATCAGGAAATTCTCTAAAGACAGCCTCCTCAAAGTCATTTTTAACATTTTGCTTCCAAAAATCAAAATCGTTTAAGTATTTACCGAGCTCTCTTAACTTTGTACTTGCCGGTGTTTTATTACAAACGCTATAAGCCCACCCCGTATTAACATGAATTAAGGGATTAACTATTAAAATGCTTTTATCCAATTCAAAATCTAATTCTGTCAGAATTTCGCCTCTCCCCTCCGCATAAGATGAAAACGGTCTGATAAAAAAGGGAACATCCGAACCTAATTGCAATCCAAATTGGCTCAATTCTTTGAACGAAAAACCAAGATTATACATATCGTTAAGGGTTAGAAGAGTTGAAGCAGCGTTTGAACTTCCGCCGCCTAATCCTGCTCCCGCAGGAATATTTTTAGATAACTCAATTTTGACCGGCATATTAATTCCGGTTTTCTCGCTGAGTAAATTGAAAGCTTTATAAATTAAATTGTGCTGCGGTTCTTTATTGAGAAGGTCTGAATCAGTAATTAACTCAAATTTTTCCGATTTTGTGAAAACCAATTCGTCGGCAATTTCAACGGGATAAAAAATGGTTTCAATATTGTGAAAACCGTCGTTTCGTTTTCCGGTTACAAATAACCCGAGATTTATTTTAGCTATTGATTTAATTGTAGCCTTTTTCAACCAAAACCTCTTTTAACTCTTTAATGTGCCCCGGAGTAGTACCGCAACACCCGCCGGCAAAGGCAGTGCTTTCATCGATAAACGCCGCTAAGTTTTCTGCAAATTTTTCCGGACTAAGCACTTCTTTAATTTTTCCGCTTCTTACATCAGAAGTTCCGGCATTCGGATAAAATCCCTTCCTTATTTTAATATTGAGTTCATCCAAAAATTTTAAATCTTCAAACTTAACACAATTAAAAGATATTGCTTCAGTATTTGAACTATTCAATATTTCAATTATTTTCCCTAATTTTTCACCGCTCAATATTTTTCCTTCTTCAAAATATAGACTCATTACATACGGAATCTTGTTAGTTTCGCAAATCTCTCCGCAAATTTCAATTTCGTCAATATGACTCATAGTTTCGTTTAGAATAAAATCAGCCCCTTTATCCATCAAACGCATTATATGAGTATAATGATTCTCTTCCAATTCTTTGCGGCTAACATTTCTGCGCCTTGTATAGCTATCTTCGGCGGGCGGATTAACACCGGCAATTAAAAAATTGTAATCCTGTTTAAGGTCATACAAAACTCTGAATGCGTTATCCAGAAACGAGATGTCATCACTTCGTTCGTTTGCTCTTTTAAGTGATACAGGGTTTGTTCTAAAAGTGTTAGCGGATATAATTTCAGCACCGCTTAATAAATATTGTTTGTGAAGGTTTTTCACCTCAGCCCTGTGAGTTAAATTCATACGGGATGCCCAGAGAGGATCACCTTCGTAAATAAAATTTGCGAGTCCCGTTCCCGTTGCACCGTCAAGTATTAATGTCTTACCATCTTTGAAAACCATTTCTCAACTCCGTTACAGGGGAAATTTTACAGATTTAAACCTGAGAACTTCTTTTTCAATTCTATCAAGGTCAACCATCTCTCTGCACTCAAGATTGTAGGGACAAACTTTTTTCCAGCATGGTGCACACTCTAAACCCTCGGGAATTAACATAATTCCCCGGTCGTAAAGGTCAATCTCAGTCCAACAGCTTAAACCGAACCAGGCAATAACATGTTTTTTAAGAGCAATAGCTAAATGCATTCCGAAAGAATCGCCTGTAATAACAACATCTGCAATATTTTCATAACAAGCACCCCTTCTAATACCGTCAGTTGAGGGTGTATTATAAATTTTCCCTTCAAAATGAGAATAAATTTCTTTGTTCCTCTCGGTATCTTCGGGACCACCGAGAAGCAAAATCTTTATGCCGTGATCCAAAAACCGGTTAATTAAATTGATATGTTGCTCAATTGTAAGCTTCTTATTCGGATATAGATTTGCGCACCCTGTATTAAAACCTAACACAAATTCACCTTCTTCAATTCCGAGACTTTTACAGTAGCTGTCGCTATACTCAATTTCGTCTGCCGTTAATTCAAAAGTGTATTCAGACCGCGGGAATTCAATTTCCATAGTTTCTGCAACATACTCTTGCTTCGTTTTTTTATTAATTTTAAATTTGAGATAATCATCCATACCCAGATTGTAATTATAGATTGCTCCTTCATTAAGCGGAACAATTTTACCGTTTATATCTAAGCCAAACCCAAGCTTATTTTTTGCGTTTATTATTCCGCACAATGAAGCCGATTTATGTGATTTATCTAAATTAATTACCTCGTCAAACTCTAATTGCGAAAGTATGTTAACCGTCTCAAAATTGTAGGGGTAAACCTTATCCAAAAACGGATTGTTTTCTAAAAGAGGCGAACAATACCCCATAGTTACCCACGAAATTGTGGATACGGGGTACTTCTTTTTAAGCGAAGGGAGTTGAGCAGTACTCATCATTACATCGCCAATACCGTCAAGATTTATAATGATAATTTTTTTACCGCCTTCTTTCATATCACAACATCCGTTTTCCCAACAATTATAATCAGGATAACATGGTTTATAACCGGTAAATCTTTTACAATCAGGTGCTTGTTTCATTCTTTAACCTTTGATTTAAAAACTTTATAAATTTTTGTTCAACTTCATTATAGTCCATATTATGAAGTGTTGGTTCTTTAGTAATAACACAATCAAATTCAGTGTTGTACGGGCTCCAAATCATATCACTTGTATTGTAATGCACATAAATTCCGAAAACCGGGATGTTAAATGCCGAGGCAAGATGAACCACGGAAGTATCGGGGGTAAAAACTAAATTCACCCTTGAAATAATTTCGGCTAAACCTCCAAAGGTTGGCTCCGCACTAACCGGAAAATTCCCTTCTGAAATTTCATTAGCAATATCAATTTCATTAGGTGAGGCTAATAAAATAATTTTAACATCAAATTCATTCAATTTATTGAGCAGGCGCTTAAAGTTGTTAACTCCCCAAAAACGGGCGTTTGACCCTGCTGAAATATTGACGGCTATTAGATAACCGTTTAAATTATTATCTTTTAAGAACTTATCAACAATGATTTTTTCCTCACCGGTTGAGTTGATCACAGGTCTTAAATCTGATGCATTCAGTCCAAAAATCTTTCCGATTTCAAGTGTTCTATCAATTATGTGATACTTCTGCGGGTCTAATCTGTCAACTAACTTTGTGTATAATTTGTAATACTTCTTCTTTGTGCCCGCAATTTCAGTTCCTTTTACTTTTGAGAGTATCAAACTAACAGTAGAAGAAACATCGTCATGCAAATCAATGATTACATCATATTTTTCTTGTTTGATGAGTGAAACAACTTCCTTAATTCCTGAACTGCTTTTCCTAAATTTATGTATGTTTCTGATTGAGGGGTTATTCTCAAATACAAACGAGTTAAATTTATCTGCTAAAACATCAATTGTACAGCCTGTGCTTCTTTGCAATAATAAAATAAATGGGGTAGAAACAAGAGCGTCCCCTGCCCTGTTCAACCTGATACACAGTACTTTTGAATTTTTATTTAATTCAAGAGTACCCGGCTTGTATTTTGACTTTCGTAGCCCGAACAAAATTCGGGAAATCAAATTTTTGAAGAATATTTCTGCACCTTTCAAAAACATCAAATAATCCCGTTCTTTGCTAAAAAGCTGTTCAATTTATTCTCAAACTCACTAAGTTCCATCTCTAAAAAACATTCGTGGTTTTTGGGGCATTGAAGCAAGTTGCACTCTATACATTCTAATTTTTCATTCCTAAACCATTCATTATTTGAACCGTAAGGACCGTGCATTTTGGGAGATGTAGGTCCAAACAGCCCTAACACCGGAGCACCAACTGCAGCAGCTAGATGCATAGGTCCGCTATCGTTAGATAGTACAAATTTAGATTGCTTAAATAAAGACATCATTAACACAATATCTGTTTTAGGTGCAAGAACCGGTTTAGAATTTGATAATTTTTCAATTTCAACGGCTTCGGGTAAATCTCCGGGTCCCCAAAGTATTAAACACGGCATTTGATATTTGTCATTGATAAAATCAATAAATTGAGCAAATTTAACAGGGTCACATCTTTTAGATTGCCAGCCGCCACCGGGAACAACGATATAAAATTCTTTCAAATCAAGCTGTGTTATCATTTTTTGAGAGCTTTCAACCACAGATTTATCAAATATGACTTCATAACCTGTGTTCTCAAGTTTTATCCCGCAATTTTCTAACATTTTGAAATGAAGTATTGCCGAGTGGTACAAGTTTCGCTCTTCCGGACCAAAAAGGTTATAAGCATATTTTCTGCCTTTGTACGGAAAACCTGCTCTATATTTAGCACCGCTTAAAAATGTAATCAAAGCAGAACGAGGATTAGTGTAAAAATCGAAAATTAAATCATATTTCTCTTTTCTAACCGCTTTAATCAATTTTAGAGTAGAAAGATTATCGCTCAATTTTGCTATCAGAACTTCATCTATTAATGGGATATTCTCAAGTAGCGGATTAGAGGGACTTTCGCTCATAAAGTGAATTTTTGCTTGAGGGAAATTCGATTTAATTGCTCCAAGTGTATAACATGCCAACGCAACATCGCCTATGCCTCTAAATTTGATAATCAGAATTTTTTTTACATCAGCCTTGTCTATTGTCAATGTTTAGGTTATAACCTTTAATTTTGTGGTCATTAAATAAGTTCTAGAATTCAGTTAAGCGTGAATCCTTGGGTAAAAAGAATTTAGAGTGTTTTTACCCTTCTAATATCGTTTTCAGCGTCAATATTCCCCAGATTTTTTGCTTGTTCAAAATCTCTAATAGCATCCTGTTTTAAGCCTAACGCTTCAAAACATTTTCCTCTTAATAAAAACGCTTCGGCGTTCTCAGGCTCATAAAAAACTACGCTTGTAAAATCATTTTTGGCTTTTTCGTACTCTTTTATTTCAAAATACGCTTTTCCGCGTTGCAAATATGTTGCCTTGGCATCTTTTTTGATTGAAATAGCTTGGTCATAAAATTTGATAGCCTCATTAATATCCCCCTTTTTTGCAAAAATCATTCCCGCAAGAGTAATAGCCGCAGGTTCACCCGGATTAATAATCAGAGTTTTGGTAATAAAATTTTGAGCCTTTTCAATATCTCCGGTATCATAATATAAACTCGCAAGCATATAAAATCCGCTCTCTTTTTCGGGACTCAACTCAGTTACCTTTGTGAAATCTTTTTCAGCCAAATCAAATTTACCCAGTCTTTGATAGCAGATGCCTCTTAAGATGTAATTAGCATTATTTTCGGAGTCAATCTCAATCAATTTATCAAAGCTATCAACGGCAAACTGAAAACTTCCCTTTTCAAAGTGCAATAGAGCATTTTCACGATACTCCTTTTTCTTCAATTCTTTCTCTTTTTTATCTTTATCGAAAAGATGAATGACTAAAATAATTTGCACAACAGCGGCAATTATTATGAATATTAAAAGATTTAGCTTTTTAGGGCTTATTTTCATCGATTCTCCGGTAATTTCTTTTTAAATTGTAATTTGAAAGATAAATATTTAAATGGCTTAATGAACTATCTAATTATATTCATACTCTCTGTTAATACTTTAGTATTCTCACAAATAAATGAGAATAAAAATCTGAATTTAAAAATTAAAAATTTTAACTCTTTAATTTCGGAAAAAAAGACCGCTTTCCCTTACCCTGCAGGAACAAAAATTGACTCTTTTACCGTAGAAGACTCAATTAAACTCTTTTTTAACAAGAGATTAACAGTTTTTATCTTTCGTCCCGGTAATTATAACATATTAATTAACGAGCTTGAAAGCCATTTTTTATCCTCCGGTGAGAAAAGAAAAATTGCTCCTTACTGGAATAACTTTCCCGTTCACTACTTAATTCCAAATTTGTACAAATCTTCAGCTATCTCTCACGATTTAGCAAGGTATCCTCTAAACCGGGGAGAAAGAAAGCCGTTTATTAAAAACATCTCAAAAAATTTAAATTTCTCGAATGGATTATCGGGCAGAAATATTGCTATGTGGCACAGTCACGGCTGGCTTTATTCTCACTCCTCAGACAGGTGGGAGTGGCAACGGGCAAGGTTGTTCCAAACTGTTGAAGATAAAGTGCCTATGAGCTTTGTTCTTCCTTTTTTGGCTCCCATGCTTGAAAATGCAGGAGCTACAGTTTTTTTGCCCCGTGAAAGAGATTTTCAAATTAACGAGGTTCTTGTTGATAATAATTTTTCAACAGTTCTAAAGGGGCAATACATCGAGAATCCGGAAATTGAATTCTTTGAATCAAATTCTAAAGGGTTTGATGCCGGTGCAGGTTCGTATCCCGCAAATTTTAACCCTTTTATTCAAGGCTCATTTAGAAAGTTTATTCCGGTTTTTGAAAACAGTACGGCTATTAGCTGGATTCCGGATATTCCCGAAAGTGGCTTTTATAATGTTTATGTCTCTTATGGCTTAGATGAGGGAGATAAAAATTCTACTGGCGCAATTTACACTGTTAAACATCAAGGCGGTTCTACCGTTTTTCAAATCGACCAAAATAGCGGCTATTCAACTTGGATTTTGCTCGGAAATTTCCTGTTTAATAAGGGTATCCAAAATAATCAGGGAGTTTTTCTCTCTACTATGGGTATTGACGACGGCTATATCACTGCCGATGCTGTCAGGTTTGGCGGCGGTATGGGTGTTGTTGAAAGAAACGGTTCTACAAGCGGAAGACCTAAATATTTAGAAGGTGCAAGATACTATCTTCAATATTCCGGAATGGATCCTGATTTAGTTTATAATATAAACGGTGACACTCTTGATTATATTGATGACTATCAATCACGCGGTGAATGGGTAAATTTCTTAATGGGAGCTCCATTCGGTCCTAAATCAGACCGCTCAGTTAGAGGATTAAATATTCCCATAGACCTTTCACTCGCTTTCCATACGGATGCCGGAAATACTCAAGGTGATACAGTTATAGGCACTCTTCAAATTTATAGTTTAACCGATATTAAATTAAATACAGTTTTCCCTGACGGTGTTTCAAGATTTGCGAACAGGGATTTCAGCGATATCCTCCAAACTATTATTGTTGATGATACACGCAAACTCTATGATTCTTCTTGGAGAAGACGCGAAATCTGGGATTCAAGATATGCCGAAGCAGTTAGACCTAATGTGCCTTCTTCCCTTTTAGAATTGTTCTCGCACCAAAATTTTGCCGATTCAAAATTCTTTTCCGATCCCCGTTACAGGTTTGACTTATCCCGGTCAATTTACAAGGCAATGGTATATTTTATAAATTCGCAAAACAATATTCCGGTTGTAATTGCACCGCTCCCCCCTGCCTCATTTGCTGCAATTGCAAAAAACGATGAAATTACTCTTACTTGGGAAGGCGTTGAAGACCCCTTAGAAAGCACTGCCACTCCCGAAACTTACCGGGTTTACAGAAGAATTAACAACGGCGGATTTGATAACGGAAGAATTGTTTTTCAAAATTCTTTTATCGATTCGGATATCGAAAAGGATAATATTTACAGCTATTATATTACGGCTGTAAATAAAGGCGGCGAGAGTATGCCTTCGGAAATTTTAGCGGCAGCTATTAGCAGTAAATCTACAAAAAATGCGTTGATTGTAAATAATTTTTACAGGATTTGCGGTCCTCCTATTATTGACAATGATTCAATCAGGGGATTTGACAGCAGGTTTGATCTCGGAATGCCTTTTAAATATGACCTCGCTTTTATAGGGTATCAATTTAACTTTGACCCTAATTCTGTTTTTGTTGACAACGATAACACCGGTTTTGGAGCAAGTTTCGGCGATCATGAAGAGAATGTTATTGCGGGCAATACTTTTGATTATCCCGCCGTTCACGGAAGTTCAATCCTTAAAACCGGGTATTCAATCTCTTCGGCAAGTTCAAAAGCGTTTCTCGCAAATGATTTTTCAACCGGTAATTTTGATCTGATAGATATTATTTTCGGTGAACAAAAATATACCGAAAGAAAATTTGGTTTAGGTAATGTATTTAACGGCGACAAATTTGTTGCCTGGAGCCCCGTTTTAATCAAAAAATTGGATAATTATCTAACCTCAGGAAAAAAGTTGATTATTAGTGGTTCTTATATCGGTTCAGACCTTCAAAACCCGCAATATATTGCTGATTCATTGCATCATTTTGCAATTGAAAAGTTAGGTTTTAAGTTGAATAATGAATTTGGTTCAAGGTCAGGGAAGTTATTTCCCGTGAAAAACTTTAAGATTTTTTATGATTCTAATGCCGGCTACAATAATACTTTAAGCGATAAACAGTACATGGTTTTAAATCCAAATTCTTTAAATACTACGGGTAATAGTGAAGTATTGTTTAGGTTTGCCGATGTTACTACTCCATCAATAATCGGACTTAAATCCAATTACTCGGTAGTTTCTTCTTCAGTGCCATTAGAATCAATAACAGACGAAAAAACCCGTGACAAACTGTTTCAAGCCCTGATTAGATATCTTGAAAAGTAAGCAGAATTTGTTCATTCAAGCAACAGTGTTGATTGTAATTCCAAATTAGAAAACCTGCAGTTAAAAACTGAGTTTTCGTTTTTCACTTTTTCCCTCTGCGTTCTCTGTGAGTTTAGTGGTTAAAACCTTTATTAACATGCGACACCCTTTAGGGTCGAATAAATCAGATTATTCTATTTTCTACAAACATTTGACGCCTTCAGCGTCATAATTTGATTT
>JACSRR010000240.1 GCA_014879635.1 Ignavibacteriaceae bacterium
CATTCTTAAATCTTAAATTTTATAAATAACCGGATGAAAGAAACTAAAAGCAGGTTAAGATGGAATCTTCACTGATTGCTCCCTGTGGAATGAACTGTGGAATCTGTTATGCTCATTTGCGAGAAAAAAACAAATGCCCGGGATGTAGATTTCTTAAATCTAACATACCTGTCAGCATAGAAAGATGCAAAATAAGAAACTGCTTAAAAAATAGAAAGGTAGGATTTTGTTTCGAATGCAATGAGTTTCCATGCAAAAATCTCAAGAATTTGGATAAAAGATACAGAACAAAATACGACATGAGTGAAATATCCAATCTTGAATTTATTAAGAATAACGGCATTAGTAATTTTATCGAAACCGAAAAAATAAAATGGTCTTGTTCAAAATGTGGAGGTATAATTAATGTTCATAAAAAGAGTTGTTCAGTCTGCGGTTTAATGAAATAGGGAGTTTTTTAATATTCTGTTTTACGAATTGAAATATTTCTCATATCTTTAATTTAATCGAAAAACTTTTTTCATTTAACAGAATATCTATTATGAATCTTCAACAATCTAACCACTCAACCCACGCGGTAAATTCAAATAACCCAAATTACACTGCCCCTTTAGTTGTATTAACCTCACTCTTTTTTATGTGGGGATTTCTTACTGCTCTAAATGATATTCTGATACCTCACTTAAAAGCGGTGTTTACACTCTCTTATACTGAAGCAATGTTAGTACAGTTTGTTTTTTTTGCGGCATATTTTATAGTTTCCTTGCCTGCCGGAAATCTCGTCGAAAAAATTGGCTATAAAAGAGGAATTATTCTCGGGTTGTTAATATCAGGGGTAGCTTGTTTGGTATTCTACCCTGCTGCTTCAATGAGAAATTACCCCCTGTTTCTAACTGCTTTTTTCTTTTTGGCGGCGGGAATAACAATTTTACAAGTAGCGGCAAACCCGTTTGTAGCAGCACTCGGGAAACCCGAAACTGCTTCAAGCCGGTTAAATCTTACTCAAGCTTTTAATTCGCTGGGCACTACAATTGCTCCATTAGTCGGTGCAATGTTGATTTTAAGTACCTCCGTTTTATCTCCCGAACAAATGACCGAATTAACACCTGAAAAGTTAGAAGCGTACAAAAACCGGGAAGCTGCATCCGTTCAACTCCCATACCTCTTTTTAGCCGGTTCTTTGTTTCTCATTGCGGTTATAATCGGTTTTTTCAAGTTACCTCAAGTTTCTTCAGCAGGTGAAGAAGGTGCAGAAAATTCTGAAATCACTCATTTTGAGAGTGTTTACAAATATAAACATCTCATACTGGGAGCTATAGCAATATTTGTTTATGTTGGTGCTGAAGTAGCAATAGGCAGTTTCCTTGTTAATTACCTCGGCGAAAAAGAAGTAGCCGGTTTAACAGAAGAACAAGCAGGTAAATATGTTTCCCTTTATTGGGGCGGTGCCATGGTAGGAAGGTTCATAGGTGCAGTTGTGATGCGGAAAGTGAGTCCTTCAAAAATACTTGGTTTTAACGCCATTATTGCCGGACTATTAGTAATTACAACAATTTTGTCAAGCGGTACAATTGCAATGTGGTCAATTTTGGCTGTCGGATTATTTAATTCAATTATGTTCCCAACAATTTTCACTCTCTCTCTGGCAGGATTAGGTAAACACACGGGCAAAGGCTCGGGAGTTCTTTGTATGGCAATTGTCGGCGGAGCAATTCTTCCCGTACTTCAAGGATATTTTGCTGATAATATCGGAATAAAACTTGCTTTCTTCCTCCCAGTTTTGTGCTATATCTATATTTCGTATTTCGGGTTTGCAGGAAGCGATTCATCGTATCTTAAAAAGGTTAGGAGCCATTAGAATGAATTGTCTTGTGCGGATTCTTTTGCCTTTTATGCTTATTTCGAGCAACCTTTATTCTCAAAATAATTTATCCCTAAGCTCGCCTTCGGGAAATTTTGCGTTTTCATTTATACTTCAAGACGGCGTTCCCTCATATCAACTGTCGTTCAAAAATCTTCCCGTTATCGAAGATTCTAAATTAGGATTAGTGGCTGGGTCAGTTGATTTTTCACGAAATTTAACTCTAAAAAATTTTGAAACCTCTTCGTTTAACGAAACTTGGGAACCGGTATGGGGCGAAGTCAAAGAAATTTTGAATAACTACAACGAATTAAGAGTAACTCTACAAACCAATGATTCAAAACCAAAACACTTTTCCGTTGTATTTAGATTATTTGATGACGGATTAGGCTTCAGATATGAATTTCCACAACAAGAACATCTTTCTTATTTTACCGTTCTTAATGAAATTACACAATTTACCTTAACTGCAAACCATATTGCTTTTTGGATTCCAGGTGATTTTGATAGCAATGAGTACATTTACACTAAAAGCAGAATTGACGAAATAAATACGAATTCGGGGCACGAATACAATGAAATATCTCTAAAAACAATTCCCGATAGCGATGTTGTTCAAACCCCGCTTATGTTAAAATCTGACACCGGACTTTATATTAACATACACGAAGCAGCTTTAGTTAATTTTCCCGTTATGCAATTGAATGTCGATAAACAGAATTTTGTTCTTTCATCTCTATTAGTTCCGGATGCCGTAGGCGTGAAAGCTCATCTACAAACTCCTTGTAAATCTCCTTGGCGTACAATATTAGTTTCAGACGATGCGCGCGATATTCTTGCTTCTAAAACTATTTTAAACTTGAACGATCCTTCCAAAATTGAGGATCCAAGCTGGATAAAGCCACAAAAATATATCGGTATTTGGTGGGAACTCCATATCGGCAAATCTTCGTGGAACTACGCAGATATCAGTAATATTAAATTAGAAAATATTGACTATGATACCGTAAAATCTAACGGAAGACACGGTGCAACCACCGAAAGAACAAAATACTATATTGATTTTGCTTCCGAACATGGTTTTGACGGCGTTCTTATTGAGGGTTGGAACACCGGTTGGGAAGATTGGTACGGTAATTGGAAAGAAGAAGTTTTTGACTTTGTTACTCCCTACCCTGATTTCGATTTAGAGTATCTTGCGGATTATGCTGCTTCTAAAAATGTAAAACTAATAATGCACCATGAAACTTCCGGTTCGGTTACTAATTACGAAAGAAGGCTTGAAGCTGCTTTCAACCTAATGAAAAAATTTGGATATGAAACTGTTAAAACCGGCTATGTAGGTAGAATTATTCCGAGAGGCGAGCATCATGACGGGCAGTGGATGACTGATCATTTTATTAGAGTTGTCGAAAAAGCAGCACAGTACAAAATTATGGTAAACTCTCATGAATCTTCTCGACCAACCGGGTTGCATAGAACTTACCCAAATTGGCTCTCTTCCGAAGCTGCCCGCGGTAACGAGTTTAATGCCTGGAGTAAAGGTAACCCTCCTTCTCATGAAACAATTCTTCCATTTACAAGACTCATGGGTGGACCTATGGATTACACACCGGGTATTTTCAAATTAAAGTTAAACCAATACAAAAAAGATGAGAATTTTTCTGTTAAAACAACTCTTTGTAAGCAATTAGCCTTATATGTAACAATGTACAGCCCACTTCAGATGGCTGCTGATCTCCCGGAAAATTATCTACTTTTCCCTGACGCTTTTAACTTTATTAAAGATGTTGCTGTTGACTGGGATGATACAAAAATTCTTTTTGCAGAGCCGGGAGAATATTTAGCTATTGCCCGTAAAGCTAAAAATCTTGATGATTGGTTTGTAGGAGCAATAACAGCTGAAAAAGAAAAGTCATTAATAATTGATCTCGATTTCTTAACTCCGGGTATTAATTACGAAGCAACTATTTACACCGATAAAAAACATGCATCTTATTTGGGTACTGCCGATGCTTATGGCATTACTAAAAGGGTTGTTACTTCTACTGATAATATTTCTTTTAGAATGGTTCCCGGCGGAGGTGCAGCTATCTCATTAAAGCCTGTAAAATAGGCTCGGTAAATTCAATAAAGTGAGTTTTTATATAGATTTAACTTATTATATGTAAAGAAAAAAGTAAAAAGAACCGTTTTTTTACCCAAATTTTCATAAAGTTAGTGAAAATAATAGCTACGCTGCTTTTTTTTTATTATTTTACATTAGGCAAATTTTGTTGATTCTAAACACATTAATTATGACATCCGGAGTTAAGCCATTTGGCGCTATTTACGAACTATAAAAAACTCTATTTAGAGTTACAAGAGCAGTTCAATAAAACAGAGGAGGAGTTAAACCATTACAAATCTACTTATGGTGAGCTATCTTCTTTAAAATCCGAATTTCATGATACCAAAAGCGACTATGAATCACTTCAAAGCCGTCTCCAATCTTTAAATGCCGAATTAGAAAAACTCCAAAATAATCATTTTGACATTTCCTTTCTTTTTGACTCAAAAAAGAATGAGTTAGATAAGTTAGAAACTGATTACAAAAATTTAAACTCTGAATTAGAGGGAAAAAAGAAAGAGTTTGATTCACTTATCGAAAATCTTAACTTTTACAAAGAAGAAACCGTAAAATACGAAACTGCATTCAGCAAAATTAAAGTTATTCTCGATAAAGCAGAAGCAGAATTCCTCTCTATTGACACCCGTAAAGAAGCGCTTTTAAAAGCAGAATTTGATAAAAGAGTTGAAATTGATAATCTCGAAAAAGTTATCTCTTCATTGAAATTCGAAAAAGAGAAATACAGCAACCTCGAGTCTTTAAAGTTACGGTATGACGAGTTAAACGAAATTTTATCTGCTAAATCAATTGAAAGAGACGCTCTTTTCGAAGAAATTACAAATCTCGATCGCTTCAAAATTAAGCTGAACGAAGAGATTATGAAACTTAGATCCGAACTTTCTAATCAAAAAAATGCCTACGAACAAAATTTGATGGAAATTAGACAAAATTTTGAAAAAGAACTTTCGGTATTACGAAAAGATAGTGAAGACGAATTAAGAAGTTACCGTCTTGAAATTCAAGATTTATTAGCAAATATTGCTGATGCAACCGCAGTCAAATTGAAAACTGACGCTTTGCGTGATGAATCTTTTAAACTTGAACAGGTTCTCAAAAGCACCAAAGAAGAAAAGCTAAGAACTGAAGAAGAAGTTAGCCTCCTGCGCTCAAGGGTTGACAATGAATCAAGAAGAGCCGCTTCTTTAGAAAGAGAAGTTGAATCTTTAAACAGGCAACTCGGCAGATTAAACGAAGAACGACAGGTTACCACCGGTGTTGTTGAACAAATGAAAGCTATGATCCACTCACTTTCTGAAAACAGGGAAAGTATTGCCCAAAACATTACTAATCTTAATATTCAGCTCTCCGAAAAGGATAAATTCTTCAAAGAAATGCTCAGAAGGCAACACGAAATAGCAGAAGATATTCAGAAGAGGAAAGTCGAATTAGTTAATATGACAGGTAAACTTTCGCTCAGACAACAAAGATACGCAGATTTGAGCGGCGAAATTCACTTTCTCGAAGACAAAAAACTTGAATACGAAAGCGATATTATTAGACTTCTTGAGCTTCAAAAGAATTTATTCAGGCAATTAAATGATTCCGACGAAAAACTCAAGGAACTTAACGAAACCTTAATTGAAATGCGACGGAGAGTATCCGAACAGGCAAGAATGAGAGCGGCACGAAGAAAAGCCGCTCAAAGTAACGGTACTTCCTCTCAACCGCAAACTTCTCAACCGCAAGAAAACACAAGAGTTGAAGGTAATGTTACAATCAGACAGATTGATGAAGACGATGAAATCTACTCGGCTCCCGTCTTTGATGAACCGGTTGAAGCAGAAATTAGTATCGGGTTTACCTCATCAGGAGGACCCAAGAAAATCCTTTTCGCTGAAGATAACGAAGGTACAAGAGTTTTATTCACCCGTCTGCTAAGGGAGAGTAATTACGAAGTTTTAGTTGCGGCTAACGGTGTTGAAGCTTTAGATTTAGCCAATAAGGCGCATGTAGATCTATTCATTGTAGATTTAAATATGCCGGTTATGAACGGGTTTGAGTTTATTCAAAGAATCAGAGGAATTTCCGCTTACAAAACCTCTCCCATAATTGCACTTAGCGGCTTTGCTATTGAGGGTCAAAGGGAATTAGCTCTCAAAGCCGGCGCTGACGAAATTGAAATGAAGCCTGTAAACAAAGAGAGCATTTTATCCAAAATCAAAAATTACCTTAAGTAGTTTTAATCTCCCCCCTAAAATCATTTTTATACATTTTTGTGAAATCACCTCACCCTTTTTAAATAACCTAAAAGGTGACCTGGATGTTAATTTGTCCCAATCCAGACGGAGTCGGGAGTAAAGGGTGAAGGGTAATCCCGACGGGGTCGGGAGTAAAAGGTGAAGAGTGAAGGGTAAAGAGTAAAGGGTAATCCCGAAAGGGTCAGGAATAAACCAAGAACTACGAACTAAGCACTAAGAACAATTTTT
>JACSRR010000355.1 GCA_014879635.1 Ignavibacteriaceae bacterium
GAAATTGTTGTGATGATTACAAAATGACAAAAGGCACGCTCTACATTCTTGCTACCCCTATCGGCAATCTTGAAGATATTACTCTGAGAAACATCAGAATCTTTAAAACGGTTAAAAATCTCGCTTGCGAAGACACCCGTACCACCATCAGCCTCTTGAAAAAACTTGAAATTCCTCTACCGAAAAACATTTTTGCATATCACGAGCACAACGAAATCCGCTCTTCGGAAGGCATTCTTAAACTTTTGGAAGCCGGTGAAGATGTTGCCCTCTGCACAGATGCAGGAACTCCCGGAGTAAGCGACCCCGGATTTAGAGCAATAAGCTTGGCTGCTACAAAAGGGATAAAGATTGAAGTTTGTCCGGGTGCATCATCGGTTACTACGGCGCTTATAGCCTCGGGATTGTCCTCTTCTTCTTACACTTTTAAAGGTTTTCCTCCAAGAAAAAGCGGGGGAAGAAAAAGTTTTTTTGCCGCCGAGAAAGACTTACCTCACACTCTCATTTTTTTTGAGTCAAAGTTTCGAATAATCAAAACCTTAGAAGATGCGTATTCTGTTTTAGGCAACAGGAGCGCCGCAGTTTGTTTAGAACTAACAAAACAGTTTGAAACTGTTCATCGCGGATATTTGAAAGAATTAAAAGAAACTATTAAAACTGCTGATTTGCGGGGTGAAATTACCGTTGTAATTGCGGGTAACAACCCGAAATTTTTGGGAGATACGAGTGCAGAAGAGGATTAACAAAATTGAAACCAAACAGGGTACTCTCAACTTACCTGTGTTTCTCCCCGATGCAACACGCGGTATAGTAAAATCAATCGATTCTAAGGATATTGAGAACGCCGGCATAAAAGGGGTTGTTGTTAATACGCTGCATCTCTCCTCAAAGCCCGGTTTGAGTACATTAAAATCATTTGAGGGGATTCATAATTTTATGAATTGGAAGTTGCCGGTAATTTCCGATTCCGGCGGATTTCAAGTATTTTCTCTTATAACGGGCTCAAATGCGGGTGAAATCACCAAAAACGGGTTTGTTTACAAGCTTGATTCTTCTAAAGTCAAAGAGAAGCTCACTCCCGAGAGCTGTATTGCCGCACAACTCAAAATTGGTGCAGATATTATTTACTGTTTAGACTATTGCACTCACCCTAACGCCCCGTACTCTGAACAAGTAGAAAGCGTAAATTTAACAGTAAATTGGGCAAAAAGGTGTAAAAAAGAATTCGAAAAATTGCTCGCATCTCATAAGAACCCGGTAAAACCGAAAATTTTTGCCGTTGTTCAAGGTGGAAATAACCCGGATTTGAGAAAAGAGTGTGCCCTCAAGTTGCTTGAAATCGGGTTTGACGGCTTCGGTTTCGGTGGTTGGCCAATTGACGACCAAGGTAAAATGATTGAACAGGTCTCCTATGTTTCTGAACTTATTCCCGTAGAATTCCCGCTTCACGGTCTTGGTATCGGAAAACCAGAAAACTTGGTTTCTGCCTTTAAAAGCGGTTATAATATTTTTGATTGCGTTATCCCCACTCGCGACGCCCGCCATAAAAGGTTATACATTTTTAACGGTGATGAAAATCCGCTTACCGATGAAAAATTCTATTCGTACCTCTATATCGGCGATGAAAAATTTATGCGTGACAAGCTCCCAGTTGACCCAACTTGCGACTGCCATACCTGTACAAATTACACGCGCGGCTACTTAAACCACCTCTTTACAATTAACGATATACTTTCAGCACGACTTGCCACAATTCACAACCTTCGCTTTTACTCACGGCTAATTGAAAAGTTGGTTGCGGAGAATTAAATGGCGGATATAAATCCGGAAAATATTTTTAACCAGGTTATTTCCTCTTCCAAATACAAATTTGTTTATCCCCCCCTAATTGAACGGATAATTTTAGGCTCTCTAAAAAAATTTAAGAAGGAGAAGGATGTTATTAAAGCCGTTAAGTCTAAACTTCATCAGATTTACGGCGCCTATACCGAGAGTTTTAGTATCTCCAAGTTTGAGTCTCTTATTGCAAAGATATTGGAAGAAACCAATTTGGAGCAAAGAAAAACCTTGATAAACGAACTCTTTTTGCAGCACTCTTCTTCAAAAGAACGGGTAAATTTATATCCTGATTTTTACTCAAAAATTTTTGACTTAATGGGTTTTACACCCGGTTCGGTGCTTGACCTTGCTTGCGGGTTAAACGGTTTTTCGGTTGATTTTCTGCCTAATGATTGTAAAACTAAATTCACCGGTGTTGAAATTGACTCGTTTTTAGTAGAAAAAACTAACCGTTATTTTGAGAAACACCACAGTAGGAGTAAATTACTTCAAGGCGATATTTTTGAGAATGTTAAACAAAATGGGGAGATTTCGGAATTTGACGCAGTATTTTTATTAAAAACGCTGCCTTGTATTGAACAGCAAGAGAAAGGAATTTCGCAAAAGCTGATTGATAATTTAAATTGTAGAGTGATTGTTGTTTCATATCCCGCTAAATCATTAACGGGAAAAGAGAAAGGCATGGTTTCAAACTATACCGGATTTCAAAAGAGTTTGCACTTTTCAGGTGAAACGGTCTCATTTCTAATGGATAACGAACTGTTTTTTATAATGAAAAGGGAGTAACTCCCTCTCGCAAAATAGAGTAGTTAAAACCTTTTAATCAATTTTAGCTACCTCTAAATTTACCGGGCAACATAAAAATTGGGGTTCATTATTTCCATAATTACTTCGGGATGAGCAACGGGCTTAAAGCCAAATTGTGCGTATAAACCGTGAGCATCCTTAGTTGAAAGCCAAAATTTACGGAGATTCTGTAGTTCGGGATGTGCCATTATCTCTTTCATCAACATTTTGGAATAACCGTTTCCTCTGTATTCTTCCAAAATATAAACATCCGCCAGATAAGCAAAAGTAGTTTTGTCTGAAATAACGCGGGCAAAACCGATCTGCTTTACTCCGTCGTAAACTCCCCAACACATAGAATTATCTACACAACCCGAAACAATTTGATAAGTTAAACCCTCACCCCAATAAGTACGGGATAATGCATCAAATACCGCTTTTTTATCGATTAACTGTTTATCGGTCGAAATTTTGATATTATGAGAACCGGTTGAATTTGCGCTCATAAGTTAATTCCCTATTCAATTTTTGAAGAAACCAAGTTTGGAAAACTGTTTAGTGCGTCGGATAATTTAGCAATATCTTTTGCACCTGCCGTAGCTAATTGAGGTCTTCCGCCTCCGCCTCCGCCTAATTGTTTTGCGATTTCACTCACTAAAGTACCGGCACTCAATTTTTTACCGGAAATAACATCATCGGTAACAATGCAAACCAAACTAACTTTACCGTCAATTACGCTTGCAAGCAACCCGGCACCTGATTTTATTTTACTTCTTAGTCCGTCGCCCAAAGATTTGAGTTCATCGGCGTTAGCCGCATCCAATTTACCGGCAAAAACATTTACACCTTTCACTAAAACCGGAGAACTTACAATGGCGTCAAGATTTTTCATTTTGGCAGCCAATTTAATATCAGCAAGCTCTCTTTCTAATTTTTTCTTCTCTTCAGAAAGTTGGTGATATCTTTCGTCATATTCTTTAATTTTAGCTAATTGCGAATTAATATAAGATTCGATACCTGCACCGGTAACGGCTTCTATTCTGCGAATTCCGCTCGAAATAGAGGCTTCTGAGAGTATTTTGAACAAACCAATTTGCCCAGAGTTGCTAACATGCGTACCACCGCAAAATTCTACCGAAAAATCACCGAATTGAACAACATTAACAAAATCGCCGTATTTATCGCCAAAAAACATTAGAGCACCCATTTTTTTAGCTTCATCAATAGGGATGCTTCTGTGGTGTTGAAGTTCAATGTTTTCCCTGAGTTTGCTGTTCACAAGTCCTTCTATATCCGTAATTTCTTCAGGAGTAACTTTTCCGAAGTGGGTAAAATCAAACCGCAATCTTTCGGGTCCTACATAAGAGCCTGCTTGTTGAACATGGGTTCCGAGAATTTGTCTTAATGCGGAGTGCATAAAGTGGGTACCGCTGTGATTTCTCATAATATCTAAGCGTCTGCCTCTATCAATAGCCGCATTAACTTCAATACCGTTAGTTACGGGAATATCATCTGTATCTTCAAAAACATGTATAATATTGCCGTCAATTTTCATAACATCTTGAATGAGAATCTCTTTTTCACCGATATAAATTTTACCGGTATCGTCTATTTGACCGCCTGCCTCAACATAAAAAGGAGATTTCTCTAGAATTATAAATCCGGTTCCGTTGTCTTTTTTAAATCCCGTAATGTGAGCGGGAGTTTGAAATTCGTCATAACCTGTAAAAGAAGTTCCGTTGGCATTTTCGGTCTCAAAATCTGAAAGGTCGTTTAATTGAGCAACCGAAGAGGCAAACTTTGATTTAGTAGCTTCTCTGGCTCTCTTTTTCTGTTCCTCCATCAATTTTTCGAATCCTTCTTCGTCAATTCCAAACTCTTTTTCTAAAGCCATTACCCGGGTTAAATCTACGGGAAAACCAAATGTATCGTAAAGTTTAAATACTTCGGCACCGGGAATAACCGGTGAAGATTCGGGATTTAATTCCAAAACTATTTTTTCAAACTGTTCTATTCCGCGGTCTAAAGTTCTGTTAAAACTCTCTTCTTCGGCTTTGATAATTTTTTTGACATAATCTTTTTTGGCAGCAATTTCGGGGAAAACGGAGCCCATTTCGTCAGCCAAAATATCCACTAAGCGGTACAAGAACGGCTCATTCAAATTAATTTTTCTGCCATAGCGTGAAGCTCTTCTCAAAATTCTTCTGAGTACATAACCTCTGCCGTCATTACCGGGAACTGCGCCATCAGCAATAGCAAAGCTCAAAGTTCTGATATGATCTGCTATAACCCTGATTGGAACAATTTCGCCCGTGTTTTGATAATCGGCACCCGAAATAATCTCAATTTCGTTAATGAGAGGGGTAAAAACATCTGTGTCATAATTGGAAGATTTTTTCTGAATGACCGCACAAACCCTTTCAAAGCCCATACCGGTATCAACATGCTTAGCGGGGAGGTCTTCCAAACTGCCGTCATGCAATCTATTATACTGTATAAAAACGAGGTTCCAAATTTCGATACATTCTTGTTTACCGGCGTTTACTAACGAAGCATTTTCAAGGTCATCAGAAAGATTGATGTGTATTTCGGAACAAGGACCGCAGGGACCGGTTTCGCCCATCTCCCAAAAATTATCTTTTTCGCCGAATTTAAGAATATGATTTGGGTTAATATCGGTAACAGATTTCCAAATTTCAATGGCTTCATCGTCAGATTTGTAAACAGTAGCCCACAATCTTTCTTTCGGGAGTTTCCAAACTTCTGTTAAAAGCTCCCAAGCCCATGCAATTGCCTCTTTTTTGTAATAATCGCCGAACGACCAATTGCCGAGCATTTCAAAAAAAGTGTGGTGGTAAGTATCGTGACCGACTTCTTCAAGATCATTATGCTTTCCTGATACTCGGATACATTTTTGGGTATCGGCGGCTCTGTTATATTCACGCTTGCCGGTTCCGAGGAAAACATCTTTAAATTGATTCATTCCCGCATTTGTGAATAGCAAAGTGGGGTCATCAAAAGGGACTACGGGCGAACCCGAAACAATTTTATGTTCTTTAGAATGAAAAAAATCAAGAAACTGAGCTCTGATCTCTTTGGAAGTCAACATTTATACTCCTAAAAGGAAATTATTTTATTTGAAAAGGTTTTTCTAATTTGGCCGTTTTACCGCTTATTTCGTCTTTAACAACAAATTCGACGATAAAATCACCCGTTTCAGCTTCGGTAGTTTCGTATTGTAACTCCAGTTGAACGGTTTTTAATTTTTCGGTAGTGCTTTCTGCATAAGTACCGGAACCGGCATTGTTAACAACTTTACCTGACGGCTTCTTAAGGTTAAAAGAATAAGTAAGTTTGTATTCATATTTTCCGTCTTTCTCAACTGTTTGAAAACCGGAAACCATTACAATGGCGTTAATTTCCCAATTACTATCGTCTAATGACATAGGGAAAACATCAAGGTCGTAAGCCGAAAAATCAACTACTTCCTCTTTATTACAAGCCGTAAACAGAACAACTAATGCGAGGGCGAAAAACTTAAATTTACTCATATTTACCTCAGAATTTTAAAATTTTACATTCATAAATTTAAGCAAATTGAACTAATATGCGTTATATGGTTAAATGTAATTGTTTTGAGAAGGGGGGAGGGGAGAAATGGGGAATTTTGGGAGTTGAAAAAGTCAACAAGTGCATTTCTGAGATAATGGCTTCTGAAGAGATTAAATTTTATGGTTAATACACACTCTCCAAAAAGACGTTTTAATTAATTTA
>JACSRR010000175.1 GCA_014879635.1 Ignavibacteriaceae bacterium
GAGACAGATATAATATTATTACTTTTGTAAGTCTAAATAATCAAAATATTTTTTAACCAAAAAACGGAAATTAATGCGACAGATCTTTTTAATGACGGACAAGAAATTGAGAATTGTTACAGTCAGAGATCTCGCACGCAAAAATGCTATTGGAATTGGTTTATTAATAGTTTTAATATCTGTGATTTCAATCATGGGTTTTGAAATTATTACTAATTCGATTGGGAATTCAAAAGCACTAAGTAGCGTGAATGAGACTGGCGATTCTCAAAAATCGAAGGAATTAGCTGAATTATTAAAAAATTACAATGAAAAACTCACAAACCTCATTAAACAAAACAATGACTTGAGGATTGCAGCTAATTTAGATCCTTTAACCGATGAAGAATTTATGATGGGTACCGGCGGATCTTCTCTGATATCAGCCGAGAACTTTTTCAAAGGAAAAAATTACTCAGAATTAGGTGAAGCATCAAAAATATTAGATGAAATTGAGAGAAAGATTGCTTTTCAACAAAAGCTAAACTCTCAAATCACCAACTCTTTAACAGACCGGCAAAAATATATTAGAGCTATTCCGGCTATTAAACCTGTTCCCGGAACCTTCCCGAAACAAAGTTTTGGGATAAGAAACAATCCGTTTTCAGGCAGACCTCATTTCCATAAAGGAATTGATATAACTGCAAAATCAGGTACTCCTGTTGTAGCTGCTGCTGACGGTGTTGTTATGCGTTCCGGTTATAATGCCGGTTTTGGAATAGAAGTAACTATTAAACATGAATACGGATACCAAACCATTTATGCTCATTTATCTGCCACTAAAGTTGCTGTTGGGCAACAAGTAAGCAGGGGAGATGTTGTTGGTTTAGTTGGTAGTACAGGGTTATCTACCGGTCCACATTTACATTATGAAGTTCTCAAAGACGGTGAAAACTTAAATCCGGCTGATTTTTTCTTTGATGAAAATAATGAAGCTCTTTAAAATTTAAATACATGAAGGGATATAATATGATCTGGACAATAGAATTAGCCTCTTTTTTGGAGGACGCACCTTGGCCTGCATATAAAGACGAATTAATCGATTTTGCTGAAAGAACCGGTGCTCCTCTTGAAGTAGTTGAAAATCTTAAAGAGTTAGAAGAAACCGATGAACCTTATGAGTCAATCGAAGATATCTGGCCTGATTATCCTACTGATGAGGACTACTTCTTTAATACAGACGAATATTAGCTAAATTATTCGTTCTTCTATGCAAGAGAACTTATGGAGCGGAGTTTACGGTCACGAAGATGTTTTATCAAAATTAGAAAAGTTAATACAAAACCGGAAAATTCCGCACTCTTTTTTATTTTACGGTCCTAAGGGTGTAGGTAAAGAATTTGTAGCCATTAAGTTTGCCCACATCCTAAATAATAATTTTAACACGCATACTTTAAATAGTCTCTATTTAAAGTATGTTTTTCCTCTTCCTACCGGAAAGAATGAATCGTCAGATGACGATCCTTTCAAAAATTTATCTAGCCAAGAAATTGAACTCATAAAAAACGAAGTCGAGAAAAAAAATTCGAACCCTTATTATGAGATTTCTGTACCTAAAGCAAATGATATAAAAATATCGAGCGTAAGAGATCTATCTCATTTCCTTTCAATGAGTTACGATGAGTACGCTTATAAAGCTATTATTATATCCGATGCTGCTAAAATGAACGAACCTGCCCAAAACGCATTACTAAAAAATCTTGAGGAACCCCCAAAAGGATTTGTTTTTATACTCATCACCAGCGATATATCTAAATTGAGAGAGACAATTTTATCCAGGTGTTGGAAAATGAAATTTGGGCATTTACAGGCGGATAATGTTAAATCAATTTTACAACAGTATTATGAGTTTAACGACGAAGAAAGTGATTTTTTAAAGTTTATCTCAGAGGGATCAGTTTCGAGAGCGGTTGAATTAAGTAAGTATAACCTCAATATTCTGAAAGATTTAACGATTGGTTTTTTAAGGTTAATTTTTGCAGGGAAAATAAATTCGGCTAATCAATTTATTAAAGAAAACGACCTTATTGAAGATAAAAAAACTTTTGTTATTTTTATCAGGATAATTTGTTTTTGGATTGAAGATTTTGAAAAGTTTAGAGCAGGGTATCCAAACTTAGTTCTAAATGAAACACAAACTTACGCAAAATTTTTAGAAAAATACCCTTATGTAACTTTTAACGGGGTTATTAGGAGACTTGAAGAATTTATCTACATGATTGAGAATTACAATCTTGGAGAAAATGTATTGATATTAAATTTATTGGTTTTACTTGCATCTGTTATAAGAACCGACGCAAGAATACCGGTTGAACAATTATTAGAATAAACTTAAAAGGTAATTTAAATGAAGAAAGTAGTTATTACACATATAAAAAGAACACCAATAGGGTCTTTTGGTGGAACATTATCAGGATTTACAGCTGCTCAACTCGGCAGTATTGTCATTAAAGATTTGTTAGAAATTTCAGGTTTAGATAAAAATAAAGTTGATGAAGTGATTTTGGGAAATGTTTTAATGGCAGGTCAAGGACAAGCTCCTGCTCGTCAGGCTACAATTTATTCAGGATTACCGGATAAAACTGAAACTGTTACAATTAATAAGATGTGCGGAAGCGGATTAAAAGCCATAATGCTTGCTCAACAAGCAATTTCGTGCGGTGATGCTGATATAATTATTGCCGGAGGTTTTGAGAGCATGTCAAATGCGCCATATTTACTACCCAAAGCAAGAAATGGGTACAGATTAGGAAATGGTGAAATTGTTGATTCTATTCTCAAAGATGGTTTAATCGATGTTTATAATAATGTTCACATGGGTAATTGCGCAGAAATTTGCGCAAAAGATTATCAAATTACAAGAAATATGGTTGATGATTATGCAGTTCTTTCTTATACCCGCGCTCAAAACGCAACTAAAGAAGGGAAATTCAAAGATGAAATAACTCCGGTAAAAATTGTTTCAAAGACCGGAGAAACTATTATTGATACAGATGAAGATCCGTTTAAAACTAACTTTGATAAAATACCGTCACTTAAACCGGTATTCGAAAAAGATGGAATTGTTACTGCCGCCAATGCGTCCAGTTTGAATGACGGAGCAGCAGCTTGTATAATAATGAGTGAGGAAAAAGCATTAGAATTAGGTTTAACACCATTAGTTGAAATTGTTGCTCAAGCCTCATCAGCTAAAGCGCCCGTAAATTTTACTACAGCTCCTGCAGACTCTATTACAAAAGTATTAGCAAAAGCAAATCTTAAAAAAGAAGATATCGATTTATATGAAATTAATGAAGCTTTTGCGGTTGTTTCATTAGCTGTAAATAATATTCTCGGCTTGACTTCAGATAATGTTAATGTAAACGGTGGCGCTGTTGCACTCGGTCATCCGATAGGTGCAAGCGGTGCCAGAGTATTAGCAACATTAATTCATGAATTGAAACGCAGAAACGGCAAATATGGGCTTGCTTCATTGTGTATCGGTGGTGGTGAAGCCACTGCATTAATTGTAAAATCATATTAATTTTAAGGAAAATGAATGAAAGAAATTGCAGTTATCGGCGGCGGTACAATGGGAAATGGTATTGTTACCGTTTTTGCCACAAAAGGCTTTAAAGTAAATTTAGTTGAAATTTCTGAAGAATATTATTCGAAAGCATTAAAATCAATCACTTCAAGCCTTGATAGGATGGTTAAAAAGGAAACAATTACAGAAGAAATTAAAAATACTGCACTTGCCAACATCAATAAAGTTATAGGTGTATCAAACACACCATCAACAACTGATTTAGCTATTGAAGCAGTGTTTGAAAATAAAGATGTTAAACTTAATATTTTTAAAGAGTTAAATTCAATTCTTAAACCTGAAGCTATATTAGCTTCTAACACCTCTTCAATTTCAATAACAGAATTATCTGCAGCAGGCAGGGCAGACAAATTTATAGGAATGCACTTCATGAATCCTGTTCCTTTAATGAAGTTGGTTGAGATAATTAGGGGTTATTCTACATCAGATGAAACTTATAATTTTATAAAAGGATTAACTTTAGCAATTGATAAAGTACCTGTTGAAGTAAGTGATTATCCGGGTTTTATTTCAAATCGTGTTTTAATGCCAATGATTAACGAAGCAATTTTCTGTCTTATGGAAGGGGTTGCTAATAAGGAAGATATTGACCAGGTTATGAAACTTGGAATGAACCACCCGATGGGACCTTTAACGCTCGCAGATTTTATTGGATTAGATGTTTGTTTAGCAATTATGAATGTTCTTTACGAAGGATTTAACGATACAAAATACAGACCTTGCCCTTTGTTAAAGAAAATGGTTGCAGCAGGTAAGCTAGGCAGAAAATCCGGTGAGGGTTTTTATAAGTACTGATGAATCGTGGATTCCGGTTAATTAAAATATATTTAGTGTGGTTGATCAGGCGAATTCGTCTGATCGACTTCTCTCAAGTAAACAAAATTGCATTTACTCAAGATACAACTACTTTATTATTAGGTGCAATTACCGGAATTTTGTGTGGATTTGGTGCTGTTGCTTTTCATTATTCTATAGAACTTATTAATTACTCTTTTTTCTACTTACCCTCCGAAATTTTATCAGTTAAACCAATTCTTGACCTTACTTCAATTTATGCTATTATAGCCGCTATTTTAATTCCCGGTATTGGTGGGCTGTTAGTTGGGCTATTAGCAAATAAATTTGAGAAGGGGAGGAAAGGGGAGGGCATTCCTTCGGTTATAGATGCTATCGTATCAAAAGGCGGTGTAATTGGCGGAAATGTAGCAATTCTCAAAACATCTCAAGCCGCTTTGAGTATCGGAACAGGCGGCGCAGGAGGAAAAGAGGGTCCGATTGTTCAAATTGGTGCAGCTATCGGAAGTTTTTTTGGACAACTTTTATCACTTTCACCGGATAGATTAAAAATATTGGTCGGGTGTGGTGCAGCCGCCGGGCTATCTGCAGCTTTTAATGCTCCTTTAGGAGGAGCACTTTTTGCAATGGAAATAATACTTAGAACTTTCAATTCAAAATCTTTTAGTCCAGTTATTATTGCAAGTGTTTTTGGTACAGTTGTTTCGCGATATTTTATTGGTGATGAACCGGCATTTCAAATTCCGTTATATGAATTAGTTACGGTGTATGAATTTGCATTTTATATTGTTTTAGGAGTTCTGTGTGGATTAGGTTCAGTTTATTTTGTTAGAGTATTTTTTTACATTGATACAAAATTTGAAGGATTTAAAATCAAAAAAAGGTATCTATTACCAGCTATAGGTGGTATTGGTGTAGGTATTATCGGTGTATTTTTGCCGGGTATATATGGATATTCATATCAAGTAATTGACCGCTCCTTGTATAATAATACCCCCTTTATTTTATTAGTTTTGTTATTTTTCTTCAAACCGGTTGCTACAGGGTTAACTATCGGTTCAGGCGGAAACGGTGGTACATTTGCTCCGAGTATGTTCACCGGTGCGATGCTTGGAGGTGCGTTCGGTCAAATTATGGATTTTCTATTTCCGGCCATTTCTGCACCGCCCGGTGCTTATGCATTAGTGGGTATGGGTGCTGTTGTTGCCGGAACTACAAATGCAGCTCTTACAGCGTTGATAATGATATTTGAGTTAACTAACAACTATAAAATCATTCTGCCGCTTATGTTAACTATAATTATTTCAACTTATATTTCTAAAGCAATTCTAAAAGGATCTCTTTACACAATAAAATTTGAACGGGAAGGACGAGGATTTGATATTTACGGCAGAAAAACTTCACTACTAAGACAAATACCAATTAACATTTTAATTGAACCTGCCGGTAATATTGTGAAAATTCATGATACTTATGACAAAGTAATTTCAATTTTGAGAACATCTGTTTATCAATCATTGATTGTTGTTGATGATGATTTAAAAATGCGTGGGGTAATAACTCTGAGCGACATCAGAACCACATTACTTGATGAAGACACAAACTCAGCCGTAAAGTTTTTAATTGCCGGAGATTTACTTATCCCTAAATTCAAATCGGTTTTTTCTAATCAGAACGCAGAAGATGTTATGAAAATATTAGAAGAAAATGATTTAGAGTTTGTTCCGGTTCTTGAAGAAAACACAAAGAAATTAGAAGGGATTATTTCATACACAAAAATTATCAGAACTTATCAAAACGAGTTGTTCATAAGGGAGAATGAACACGATATGATGATTAGAGAATAATTGAATTATGCATGTCTTTGCATTGATTCTATATATTAATATGTCCTATAATGTATATTATGTAAACTAAACAATAAGTAATTAATGCATTAATA
>JACSRR010000142.1 GCA_014879635.1 Ignavibacteriaceae bacterium
ATATAATATTCTCATCATCTTGAAAGAGATAAGATACAATGTCAGAAGGGAGAGTGTTTGATTTGTTAAGCGAGTCATTTTTCAACACGGTAATTTCATAATTTTTTGGATTAATTATCAGAATACCTAATCTATTTGTCGAAAACCAGATGTTTCCGTCTTTAGTTTTCATACTAGAAGTTACATAAAAACGAGGGGAATTTAAATCCGGTCTTAATGAATCAATTCTAAATGAGAATAAAACAGAGTCATTTTTGTAATCATACCTGTAAACATTTTCATTGAATTCAATTAACCATATTAAACTGTCATTTTCTTCAACGATATAAACAGGTGACTTTAAAAATCTTTCGGTAGGGAAGTATCTAAATTTTAAAGTTTCGGGATTAAAAAGTCCAACATTGAGTTTATTACCCGAAACCCATAATTCATTATCTAAATATTTAGATTTTCTAATTAGTGTTACAATTGAATATTGAAGCCCATCTTCATCTTTTGTAGGTTTTAATTCGGTTTTCTTGTTTAATTTACGGTCTATAATATCCATGCCACTTTCAGCAACAGATAAAAGCAATTTGCCTTCTTTTGTTTCGTAAGCTAAACTTATGTTGTTTTCTCTCGGGCTTAGCGGGTCATTCTCTCTATTCTTCAAACTGACTATATTTAGGGAATTAAGATTAAGGAAATAAACACCACCGTCTATAGTACCGACCCACAAAACACCAGATTTATCTTCAATTACTCTTGAAATAATTCGTTTATCTAAAGATTCGGGGTCATTTTTATCTGAACCCAAATTTTCAACTTCACCTGTTACTAAATCTAATTTGTAAATACCACCGTAAACAGTTCCTATCCAAATAGTATTTTTATACTTCTTAGAAACATCTGCTTCTGATAACTTAAATTTTCTAAATTCTTCATTTGATGCCGCAAGTTCAAATTCCCGCATTACGAATGAAGTATCACAATAATATAAACCTTCGTTTGCTCCAATATAATATGTGTTTTTGAAGTTAGGATGTTGAATAACAAATGTGCAAAAGAGTTGTTTATTGCCTTCGGGTGTAGTAAAAGTTTTGGTTGTTCCTGTATTAGAATTGTAAACCAAAATTTTTCCGTAACCGACAAAAAAAAGGTATTCAGGAGAACTATCAAACCATTTTATATCCAAAATCAATGAGCCGTTCAATAATTCAGAACTACTTGAGTCAGTAGGGAAAGGTTCAAACTTTTTTGTTAAAGGGTCAAATAATCTCACACCCTTACTCCCCGCAGTCAAAATCTTGTTTGGGAAAAGAGGTGATTCGTAAATTTTAAGAATTACATCTTCGTCTTTAACAACGGTATCCGTCAATATATTTTTCATGGTACCGGTGAGGGGGTCAATTTGAACAATTGCCGAAAATGTACCTGCATATATTAAATTATCCGAAGTAGAGACTGCATTTGAGAAGAAACTTTGAGTTTGAAGATATTCTAATTCATTTTGAAGCTTAAAAACTTTTAGTGAGTTTCCGTCATATCTGTTTAATCCGTTATAGGTACTAATCCAAAGAAAACCTTTTTTATCAAAGCTCATTTGGAAAATCATGTTACTCGAAAGTCCGTTTAAAGTAGTGAGGGTTTTGAATTTTCCCTGTGAAAGTTGAGAGTAAATATTATTTGAAAATAATAAAAGTATTATGAATAGTACGATTTTGGATATTTTCATTTACTTTAAATTTTGCCTATTTAATTAAAGTTAATTTCAAAGTTTTGAAATATGAACCGGAAATTGAGACAGCTCTTATAACAGCAAAATAAACTCCCGAGCTCAGATTTGAACCTTCAATTTCAAAATCAACAACTCCGGGAGATAAAGAACCGGAAAAAACTTGTTTAACTAACATACCTCCGGAATTGTATAAATTAATTACTATATCAGAATGATGTTTAGTTTCAACTCTTAGCTTAGTTATAGGATTAAACGGATTAGGAAAAACGCTACTTAAAATAAAACTGTTTAATTCAGATTTTTCGCCGTGTATAGATGAAGGATTTATAAAAATATCTTCGATAGTTTGCCACAATTCGGTTCTGGTACCGTCATAATTTAACGCCCACATACCTATACCTTTAAAATTCTTAGATTTTGCGAGATTAAATTTTAGTGCTAAACTTTCAGAATCGTCATACCAAATTTGCCGCCATTTATCGTTTGAAGGATATCTATACCAGGGCACTGAATAATTTGTGCTCCAGAGTCTTGTATGATTGTTTATTTCGACGGCGGTTTCTTTAAATCGTGGATATTTAACAAAAGAGCTTATTGTAGAGCCTTCATTCTGAGTGTTAGCAATCCATTCAGCTCCGAAGTATGGAACACCGAGAATTAATTTTTCGGGAGCAGAATTTACAACGGCAGAGTATTGTGAATTTACCGTATTTAAAATGTTATAAAAGCCACCGCTGAAAGGAGCATTAGGACCTGTATTAGTGCTCCAGCTACCGTAAAAATCGTATCCCATAATAAATAGATAATCACACGAGTTTGCTAAACCGGCAAAATTCCACCCTGCCCAATTAACTGCGGGAGCTGCAAACGAAACTTCTGACGAGGGTCTCCCTGCTTTAATAAAGGCAGTAAGTTCAGCCATAAAATTATTGATTCTTGTGCCTCTATCGGCAGTGTTTAAATTCTCAAAATCTATGTTAACGCCGTCAAGTTGATAAGTATTTAACTGTGAAAGAATATTATTAAACAACCTTTGCTTTTTTGTAGAATCTGTCAGAAAACCGGTAATATGGCTCGAATTAAAATTTACTACTGTCAAAATGACTTTAACACCATAATTATGGCAATTGTTAATAATATTTGTCCAAGGCCAACCTCCGGGCGAAGAAAGGTTACCGAGAGAATCAGCGTCCCAAGAGAATGCTGCCAAGTGAGTCAAAATATCATATCTTAAAACCCAAGTTGCAGCAGAATATTCCCAATATGGAAGATACCCAAAAATTGTGGTACCTGTTTGAGCACTTTTATCAAATTGAAGGGGAATAATAGTTGATGCATCTTCTGAAGCGCGGAATTCAAGTTTTTGGTTTTTGTAAAAATTGTGCTCCGCTTCATGAACGCTTTCAATTTGTTGAGAAAGCAACATAAACGGGAATGTAAAAAGGTATAATAGAATAAACAAGTAGATTTTCAAGTTAATCAACACCAAATATTTTTTTAAATTCGTCAATGCTCCCGGTATGAATTTCCGGTTTTTCAATTGGAGCAGATTTAACCGGTTTATTTAGCAAAAAAATAAATTCTTCACTTTTCATGGTAGTACAAGAGCATTTCTTTGCAAAATTAAAAATTTCATTGTCTGAAGAGACAACGATTAAAGTTTTTGGGTTTTTGTAGTTTCCGATTTCTTCTTTTATTAAAGAATCTGCAGTTTTATTCCCCGAATAAAATACGGTGAAATTAGAAACCTTAACGCCGTCTCCTCTATGTCCGTCAAAAAATAAAACGATTTTCACATTTTTGCCCGCTTTCCACCTTTCCAATTTAAACACGAGCTGTTCCCGTGAATTTTGTTTTGCCGTTTTTTGAATCGACTTAAGCACCGGGTCTTTTCCAATCACATTATTACCGTCAATATAGTATAATCTCACAACAAACTTCCGAATAATTTACAGAATTACAAAATTAATAACTTGTGCTATCGATCTTAACTTTACCTCTAAATACCCAATAAATCGATATTGTATAAGCAAGAACAAATGGTATCCCAATTATTGCCATTAAAAGCATAATATTTAATGTACCGTCAGATGATGATGCGTTATAAATATTGAGTGAATAAGCAGGATTAATGCTTGATATTAAAAAATTAGGGAATAAGCCAATAGCAAATATTGTTAGAAGTAATAAAATTGCAACAGATGAAGACAAGAAAGCCAGAAATTCTCTATTTTTCGAAATTTCTCTCGGAATATTAGCAATAGCGAGCATATTGGCTATTGCAATCAAAAACAAAACCGGGTATTCTCGAAATTTCTCAGCCATATATGGCATATAAATCAGAGTTGCAACCGTAACTGTTGCATAAGAAATTATGAAAAAAATCATTGTGTTTTGAACCCAACCTTTAATTTGAGTTTGAAGGTTGCCTTCGGTTTTCATAACTAAGTAAATTGAACCATGCATCATAAAGGCAGCAACCGTAGTAATACCAACAGCTAATGCATAAGGATTCAACATTTGAATAATTGAACCGGTAAAATATTTGTCAGCGCCAATTGGCAATCCTTGAATAATATTACCCACTGTAATTCCCATTAAAAGCGCAATAAAGAAACTCGAAAAACTAAACGCAAAATCAAAAGTTTTTCTCCACCACGCTTTTTCATTTTTACTTCTTACTTCAATTGATACGGCTCTAAAAATGAGTACGAACAGCAGGAGCATAAAAGGGATATAGAACCCCGAAAAAGCGGTAGCGTAAACATCGGGGAAAGCTGCAAATAGTGCTCCACCGCCGGTTACAAGCCACACTTCATTTCCGTCCCAAACAGGACCAATAGAATTTAGAAGGAGCCGTCTGTTCTCATCACCTTTCGAAAATAAATGAAGGGCTCCTACGCCAAGGTCAAAACCGTCTAAAATGGCATAACCCGAAAATAGTACCCCTATAAGTATAAACCAAGTTGTATTTAAATCAAATGTGAATTCCATTTAAAACCCTTTAAGAAATCCTTTGTTTGACATTTTCATTTTGACCTTCGGTAATTTCAACAGGTCCGTGTTTAATTTTTTTATCAAGAAGAAAGATAAAAAGTAGAAAAAGAATAATGTAGATGAGAGTAAAAAGGATAAGAGAAAATAAAATACTTTCTGCACTTACATTTTTAGAAAAAGCTTCAGATGTTTTTAACAATCCATATACAATCCAAGGTTGTCTTCCAACTTCTGCGGAGAACCAACCGACTTGATTTGCAATTTGAGGTAAAAGTACCGAAAAAGCCAATACATAAAGGAACCACTTAGTATCAAATAACTTCCCTCTAATTAACAGAAAAAGAGCAAAGAGAGTAATTCCAATTAAAGTGAATCCTATTGCCACCATTAAGTGATAAGTTTGAAAAACAAAATTTACATTAGGTATTTCATCAAGCGGGAAACTGTCTAAACCCCTTACAGGTTTTTGAGTATCACCGTACAACAAATAGCTTAGCATACCGGGAATTGCAATTCCGTAATTTACTTTTTTATTTTCGGTATCTACCCATCCAAAAAGGTATAAATCACCCGGTTTGTTTGAATCATAGTGGGCTTCAAAAGCAGCCAATTTTGCAGGTTGGTTTTCTGATACACCTATGGCGCTTGAATGGCCGGTATAAAGTTGAAAAAGTGAAGCAAACAACGCAACAAAAAGCCCTGTCTTTAAAGAGATTTTTGCCTCCTCTATAAATTTACCTTTGATAAGATAATACGCCGCTATACTAATTACTAAGAATGCTCCGGCAAGGAAACAACCGCCCAGAACATGAGAGAGTCTATCAACAGATGAAGGGTTAAAAACCATTGCCCAGAAATCAGTAATCTCAGCCCTCATTACTCCGTTATTATCAACTATTTGATAACCGGCAGGAGTTTGCATCCAGGAGTTTGCTACAACAATCCAAACTGCAGACATGATTGAGCCGAGTGAAACCATACATGTAGCAAAGAAATGAACGGGTGGTTTAACCCTGTTCCATCCAAATACTAAAATTGCCAAGAAACCTGATTCAAGAAAGAAAGCGAAAATACCTTCGGCAGCAAGTGCACTACCAAAAACATCGCCCACAAATCTTGAATATGTAGCCCAATTTGTACCAAATTCAAACTCCATAACTATTCCGGTGGCAACACCCAACGAAAAAGTGAGAGCAAAAATCCTTATCCAAAACCGGGTAAGGTTTTCGTAGATTTTTTTTCTTGTTTTAAGATATAATCCTTCTGTAATCACAAGAATAATACCCAAGCCAATGCTAAGTGGAGGGTATATGTAATGAAATGCTATTGTAAATGCAAATTGTAACCTTGCTAATATTTCTGCATCCATGAAGTTTGCTCTTTTTAACTTTATTTTAATAATTAATATAGTAAAGTAGTATAAATAAAAAGCGTTTTTTTTGAATTAAAGTTTTCCCTTATCAAATAATATTGCCTTTTTTTATTTGCGTTAAAATAAATATAAAATCTTAACAGGTAAGTATATTTTCCCGGGAAATTAAAAAAATATTAAAAAAGCATGATTCCGAAATTAATTTAGAATTTAAAATGTATAAAATATTTACCATTTATCA
>JACSRR010000342.1 GCA_014879635.1 Ignavibacteriaceae bacterium
TACCCGGCCAGGTTTTATGTTTAATTTGTTAGATTTAAGAACGGTGCTTTCTAAACTTACCTTGCTTTCGGCCGGAATTGCAACAAATACAATTTTTGAGGGTAATGATAATTCACCCGGTTTTGATTCGTCAAAATACCTGGATAGTTTAACCTCTTCGCTATCAAAAAAGGAACTTAAATTAACCGGGTCTAAAGACAAATTAAAACTTAGCTCATTAGTACTTAATTTAAAAGCCCCGGCTTGATATTGTGGAAAGAGAAAGGAATTGATTAAAACTATTAGAATAAAAACAAAGTATTTCATAATCTCACATTAAAAAGATTCATAAATTTTTACTAAATTTTTTATATGCATTTCTAACGAAAACTCTTTACCGCGATTAAACGCATTTCTTGAGAAATCATTAAGAATTTCGGAATCATTAATTAAACTTAATATTGCCTCAGAATAATTTTTGGCACAATTTTCTTCTACAAATATACCACTTTTCTCTGATTGAACATATTCCGGAATGCCCCCTTTTAAAGCCGATATTACCGGTTTTCCCGAAGCCATTGCCTCTAAAGGCACAACCGGGGCGGGCTCCTCAATTTCCGTCGGAAAAATAACTACGGTTGATTCTCGTAAAATCTCAGCCTTCCTTTCTCCTTCGATATAGCCGGTATATTTTAGGTTTTTGAGGTTGGTGGTCATTTTAAGAAACCATTCTTTATCTTTCCCCTCCCCTGCTACAAAGAATTGAATTTCCGGATTTAACTTTATTAACTCTACAAGCGTTTTTAATCCCTTTTCTATTATCATGTTTCCAATGAATAAAACTTTTCTCCCGCTATTCTCCTCAAATTTATGTTGCTCGATTAAATGAAAATTGTGTAACACACTTATTTTTGCGGGATTAATTCCTTCATTGCAATATTGCTCTTTAAGAAATTCGGAAGGTGAAATAAACAAATCTACAAATTCTTCCGAAAGTTTGTTATAGGTTTTCGGTTTACATCTCGATAAAGCTAAAAAAGACGATTTTAATAGTGAATTATTGTAACAACTATATAACACACCCGGTGCAAACGAATTTTTTGAGGAGCAAAGACCACAATTCTTCTCGTCCCGTCTTCTGATTGAGTTCAAACAATAAGGGTTGTAATTGTGAAGATGTTGAATAATTTTGATGCCGCTTTTGTTAAGTTTAGCCCATATTGGAAAAGCGAATAATGTGTAAATATTATGAAAATGGATTATATCTGGCTTAAATTTATCAATTACCCTGTTGAACTCTAATAACATCAAATTACCGGAGATAGACTTGTATAGCGTAGAAAGTTTTTGAATAACGGTTTCACTCAAAAATCCGGAATTTTTATACTCAAATAGCTCAACATCGTACCCAGCTTTTCTTAATCCGTAAATTTCTCCGTCAACAACAACATCAACTCCGCCTCTAATGGCAGTATATTCATTAAAAAAGAGAATTTTCATCAAATTTACCTATATCTATCTCATTTCTCATTTTAATGAACCTTAAAACAAATTTCGGAGCAATATAAAAATAGCGTTCTGCCACTCTTTTAAACTCTAGTGCTAATTTGAATAACCACTCTAAATAAAAAATCCTGAAAATTTTAGGTGCTCTAAACTTTCCGTTCCCAAAATATCTGAAAAATCCGCCTGCTGTTATGAGTGTACCGCAGTTTATTCTCTCAGCATTTTCAAACAACCATTTTTCTTGTCTGATTGCTCCAAGACCTATCAACACTATATCCGGCTTTGATATGTTTATTTCATTCACAACTTTGTTAGTTTCATAATCATAGCCATTCTGAAACCCTGTAACAATAATTTGTTGGTAATCTTTTTCTAACTTTCTTTTAACTGCTTCTAAGGTTTCTAAATTATCACCGAAGAAATACATTTTTAAACGGTTATTGTTGGCATAATTTAGTGTATCATATATCAAATCAGTACTAACAATTCTCTTTGAAAATATTCCCTTAAATAATTTTACCATCAAAAAGACTAAAGAAGAATCAGGATAGATCACTGTTCTAACTTCTTTATTAAATGAGATTGTCTTTTCAAAAAAAGAGTTAAGAATGTTAAAATCACCGTAAAAAACCGCCACAGGTTTCATTTTCGACTTTTCGATTATTGTGCCAATTGAACTAATGTCTATTAGGGTTAATTTCATTTTCTATCATTTGAGGTACTATGTAGCGACCGGTAAAACCGTTAAAAATTGCTATGCAAGAAACTAAAATATTTGAGATTGAAACTCTCATCGTAAACAATTCTATTAGAAATATTTTTAATAATCTCCTTAAAAAAACAAATACTAAGATTTTATCAGATTTCTTATAGATTAAAATAAAATTCCTTAATCCAAAATAGAGTTTTACTTTGTTTTGATTTTTTGCGAATGAAAAAACAGCCCCTGTGTTCTCTTTTGTGTGGTGAACAGCTATAACACCGGGAACCGAAAAATTGATGTAATCTTGCCCCCTCATAGTATATTCTGTATCGTCACTCCAAATAAATAATCTTTTATCGGGGTATCCCTTTTCCGAAATAAATTTCCGTGATAAAAAAAGATTCACATAAGAAGCAGATTTTATTCTAACAATTTCATTTGCTATTTTTTCTCTATCTGAATCATAATTACCGGTTGAGTTATAGATTACCGGTAAATTCATCGTGTGGAGGGTGCCGTCAATCCACAGCACTTTTCCTGCAATAAAGCCCAAATTTTCTGTTGATTTTTGTTCTGAAATAAATTCGACAAATTTTTCAAGCGCATCGTGATTAGGAATTCCGTCATCATCCAAACACCAAACCCAATCAGGATTTTCCCGGAATGCCATTTTTATACCGGTGTAAAAACCGCCTGATGCCCCGGAGTTTTCTTGAGTTAAAAATGAAATGCCATTTTGTTCGCTTAAATAATTGTTTGTCCCGTCTTTTGAATCATTATCAATCACTATAACTTTAAACGGTTTGTAAGATTGATTTATTACAGAATACACACATTTTTTAAGCAGTTCTAGCCGGTTAGAAGTAACAATTACGGAAATAACTTTCACTAAATTCTACCGGCAATTTTTTCAAATAGTTTGAGTGCCCTTGCTACTACCTGATCCATATTGTAATATTTGTAATCTGCAAGTCTTCCGCAAAAGTAGAGGTTTTTGATTTTCAGAGCTTCCTTTTTATACAAATTAAAAACTCTATTATTCTCTTCGTTAGGGATAGGATAAAACGGATCCCCCTCAGAAACAGGAAATTCTTTTGCAATAGTTGTTCCGGGTGCTTTCTGTCCGGTTAAGTGTTTAAATTCAACAACCCGTGTGAAATCGGGAGGAATTGAACAATAATTGACTTGAGCTACTTTCTGGTAATATTCAACATCGTGATATTCATATTTAAAAACAAGTGATCTATACGGTAGTTTTCCGTGAATATAATTGAAATATAAGTCTAATGGTCCCGTAAAGATGATTTTATTAAACTTTACGGAGTCAATCACATTCAAATAATCAGTGTTTACAGCTATTTGAATATTTTTATGATTTAACATATTTTGAACCATTTTTGTGTATCCGTTATCCGGTATGTATTGAAAATTGTCAGTGAAATAGCGGTCATCAAAATTAAATCGGACAGGAATTCTTCCGCACACTGAAGGCGAGAGTTTTTCGGGTGGTAATTTCCACTGTTTTAATGTATAATACTTGTAAAATTTTTGATAAATATCTGACCCTACATTATTTAGAACCAAATCTTCCGAGTTCAGTATAACATCCTTTTTAATCCTCACAGAGTCAAGGTAACTTTGCATTTCAGATTCATTTTTAAGGTCTAAATCATACAGCATGTTTAGAGTATTTATATTAACTGGGAACGGGTATTCTTTACCGTGTTGATTCACTAATACCCTGTGTTCGTAAAATCTCCACCCTGTAAAATTGGAAAGGTACTTACTTACTTTTAAACTGTTGGTGTGAAATGCATGAGGTCCGTATTTATGGACTAAAATACCGTTCTCATCCGTATAATCAAAAATATTGCCGGCAATATGATTTCTTTTCTCAACCAAAAGAATTTTTGCATTTAATTGTGAAGCCAGTCTCTCTGCTAAAACCGAACCCGCCAACCCAGCCCCTACAATTAAATAATCATACATTGCCAAATCTAACCTTAAATAGTCTGTATAAATAAATCAATGAGATAGATGCTACAAAAATCTCTGTGAAAAGTATTGAGAGCACAGCACCGGTTGAATTTAATTCCGGAATAAGCAAAAAGCACAAACCTGTATTTAATAATGCTGCAAATCCGGTAATAATCATGAAGTGTTTGTTTTTACCAAATATCAGTAAAGTGTTATTACAAATTATCGCAATAGCCACTATTAATAATGAAACCCCAAAATAACTTAAAAGTTTCGAAGAGTAAAAATATTTTTCTCCATATACTGCTGTAATAATTACATCATTAAACTGAACGAAAAAGAAAGCTACGATTAAAGCAAATATTATCATATACAGAGCATATTTTCTAAAACTCTTAATAAAATCAATTTTACTTTCAATCACACTTGATAACACAGGGAAAAAAGCGTTGTAAATTAATGTAAGACCCATAATTCCGGCTAAGTACAACCTGTTGGCAGCATTAAAATATCCGGCTTCTGTTGTGTTGCTTAAATAAGAAAGTATCAAAATATTTGCAGAATAATAAAATAATATAAAAAATGAGGAGACTGAAACAGGTGTGGCTTCTCTAAAATATTCAAACAAAATTTTTTTGTTAAAATTTAATTTGAACTTAGGGAGAGCTTTTTTGAATATATAGAAGCTATATAAAATAGAAATCACCGTGGCAATTAGTTGAACTATCAATGCTATGAATATATCAGAATTGTCTCTCACAAAAACAATTACACCGGTTAATGAAACTGTGGCGGTAATCAGGTTTGCTATTGCCGGTATAGTTAGTTTTTGAACCCCGTTAAAATAATAAATAAATCCGAACGATTGGCGGAGCACAATCAGAAAAGCTAATAAATAAATTTCAACATTTTGTGATGAATCGGGAGTAAAAAACAAAAAGGCTATTAACACAACCGAAATTATTAGAGAAACTACCGCTCTAAATACGATTACATTTCCGCTAAATTGGCTGGCAGAATTTGAGTTTATTGCAATTCTTCTTGTACCGGTAGTATCAAATCCCCAATTCACAAACAGTATTAAAAAACTCGCTAATGCAAACGCCGTTCCAATTAAACCGAATAATTCTACCCCTAAAACCCTCGCCAAAATAATATTTGTAACCAATGCAATTAGTTTCGCAGATAGCTCTAAAAAACCTGGAATAACTATATTCCTGTTTAATCTATTCTCTAAGATGTTAATTTTCAAATAATTTAAGTTAGCCGGTTTTTATAAGTATATAAAGGTCGTTTTGATTTCCCCCTTTTTTAACATTTTTAATAATTTTACCCGCAACTTTTAAGTACTCTAAAGAATTTCCCGCTTTCAGGTAGTCATTGTAACCAAACCCGGCATTTTCTGCTCTATTAAAAGAGTTAAAATCAACTATAGCCCCGGCAACACCGGAATTGCCGTCTAATCCGTCTGTAGCAACAGCGATAAAATAAAGCCCGTTAAGACCGTTTATTTCTTTTGCCATTCTCATAGCAAATTCTAAATTTCTCCCCCCTTTTCTCGCGCCCGTTACTTTAGTTGTTACTTCTCCGCCTCCAATATAGGCTACGGGATTTAAACTAAAAATTTCCTTTTTCTTGTTGATAAATGATTGAAAAAAATTCACCCCTTCTTCAACTGTACAATTTAGTATTTCGCCAGGGAAATAGGTATCAAAACCCTTTTTTAGAAAAGCATTCCTTGTTATTTGCTGTGAATAGTAATTATCATGCATTATTATTGAGACTACTTTTGTAATATTTTGAGGTGCTGCATCAGGGATATCATGAAGTTTATCGATTAATGACTTAAACGATTTTTTGTCTCCGAAATTATTTTCTATCAGTTTAAGTACGCGTTTTTTATTGATTTTTGATTTGACTAACGGACTTGACCCGATAGTTTTTATCATATTTCCCGGCACATCGGAAACAATCAATTGCACTATCTTTTTACATCTAATAAAATTTAATAAACCCCCGGCTTTTACACTTGAAAAAAATTTTCGTATTTCGTTTATTTCCGAAATTTTTAAACCACTTTGCACTAATAATTTATTTAGGTTGATTTTCTCTTCAATTGTAACAGGTTCACGGGGGTAAACAAGCATTGACGAACT
>JACSRR010000056.1 GCA_014879635.1 Ignavibacteriaceae bacterium
GTGGTATTGATTCTGTGATTGGTGATGCAGATATAAGTTTTGATAAACAATTTTTAGAAAAAATGCATAAAAAATGTTTTTAAAAAGTTACATCAGTTAACAACTGATATGCAAAAACTTTGTATGCCGGAAATTGCGTAAAGTTATCAAGTGCTTATAAAATTACTATAAGATATGAATAAACTGCTTATTATTGTTTTCATCTTACTTACCTCAATTGCAAACAGAGGTAGTAACAGCACGCCTATACAAGCGTCGCAAAAATTGTTGCACGATAATCATGTGCACATTATGAGTCCGCAATTAATTGCTTTATGGAAAAGTATGGGCATTCCGTTTTCCAAAGCTGACCCTTATTATTCAGATATTGACACAATTTTCAATGTTATAAAAGCGCAATCTTTATTATTGATTTCTATGGCTTATGTGTATTCATCGGAAGAATTTGGAGGTAATTCGGGAAATGTTGGGTCAAAGGTAAGAGACGAAAACAATTATCTTGCTATGGCAAAATCGAAACACCCAAAAAAAATCAAGGCGTTCTATGGGATTGACCCTTTGCAGGAATTTGCCCTCACAGAAATAGAAAGATGTCATAATGAATTGAAACTTGATGGCATTAAGTTACATCATAATGCTTCACAAGTTTATCTCACTGAAGCGGTACATTTGGAAAAAATTAAAGCGATATTTGAATACGCATCAAACAACAGAATACCAATATTGATGCACTTTGATAACTCACATCGAAAATTTGGCAAAAGGGATGTAGGTTTACTTGCCGATTCAGTTCTTTCAGGTTTAGAATATGTAAATCTGCAAATAGCTCACTTTGGAACTTCAGGCGGTTTCAATCAAAAAACAAAAGAGACACTTGATGCCTTTATAGAACTATTCCAATCTAATCACCCGATTTCAAAACATACTATCACATTTGACATATCCGCTGTTTGTTTAGACAAGGATGCCGAAGGGGTTTCAAAGCTAACAAACAAAGATTTTGATGAATTAGCAGAATACTCGAGAAAGTTGGGATTTGACCGCATTGTATTTGGAACAGACTACCCGCTTTACAGAGGTGAAGAATATCTAAATTTGCTGATTACGAAATTGAAGCTTTCAGAAGAAGAAGTAATTAACCTCCTAAAGAATAAAAACGACTTATAACATCACCTAAAAGCAGACAGGGGTGTAGTACATTGTACGGCAGTTTGGTGCAAGGTTCAAGTTCTGTTTTTCAATTGAACATTTGTGCTAAAAGTCTGCCGCTTCGCAAAGCCACAAAATGTTAGGTGTCATGTTTCCAACACCCATTTTTGAAACAAGAAAAAACTTAAAGTTTCTCATAAAACATTTAATTTATAAATACCGCAAGCATTTTATGATTTGCGAGAGGGGCTTTAGGGAGCAAGAATAAGTTAGAGGCACTATAATAATTCTTACTAATAAATTAGAATATTGCTTTTTAAAGTCAAAAATTAGTAAATTACAACAATAAAAAGTCTCTAATTATAATACAAATAGTACAGATATCAGGGGGTTATTCGCAATCGAGGAAAAGACCTAACAAACTTTATATAACACAGATTTTTTACTTATTAGTATGGGAAAACGAGACGATTTAATTAAAGAATTGAGACCAATTATTAATGATAAAGAAAAGCTTGAAGAAAAATCGTTTCGAAATAAAAAATCTTAAAATGGCAAAAAATCTCTTATATGAATTGTAACGGTTTTTTACTCCACTCTATCCGCTACGCTTCATGCTACACTGTGTTCTCCTCTTTTCAGTTTTCGGGGAGTAAAAAAGAGAAATACAGATCAGCCCTCTGCTCAAGCTTTACCTGAATTTTTCTACCGCTACGCTACAGAAAAACTAAGTACCTCCCTAATTTTAGAGGCATTATAAAAATCGACTGAATGTAACAATATCAACATTAAATCGTCTTATAAAAACCATAAATAACAATTACCAATGACATTAAAAATTAATAATCTCTCAAAAATTTATCCAAATGGCGTAAAAGCTTTGGACAATCTTTCTTTAGAAATAAAGCAAGGTATGTTTGGACTGCTTGGTCCTAATGGGGCAGGTAAATCGTCATTAATGCGAACACTTGCAACCTTACAAACCGCTGATGAGGGTAGTGTTTATCTTGATGACATAGATATTTTCAAAGACCCAATGGAATTAAGAAAAGTTTTAGGATACCTGCCACAAGATTTTGGGGTTTACCCTAAAATGTCAGCAGTGGATTTGTTGGATTATTTAGCAATATTAAAAGGCATTGCTTCGAGACAAGAACGAAATACCTTGATAAAACAAGTGTTGGAAATTACAAACCTTTATGAAGTCCGAAAAAAATTTGTTGATGGCTATTCAGGTGGAATGAAACAACGATTTGGCATTGCTCAATTGTTGCTCAATAATCCTAAACTAATAATTGTAGATGAACCTACTGCAGGTTTAGACCCTGCTGAACGAAACCGTTTTTTGAATGTTTTAAGAGAAATCGCCAGCTCTAATATTATCATTTTTTCAACCCATATTGTAGATGACATAAAAGACTTGTGCAATGATATGGCAATTATGAATGGTGGCAGAATATTAAATAAAATTATACCCTTTGAAGCAACCAAAGAAATAGAAAATAAAATCTGGACAAGTAATATAGAGAGGGAAAAACTTGAAAAATCAGAACAACTTTTTTCAGTGCTTTCTTCCAAATACAACCAAGATAATTCCATCAATATTCGGGTATATGCTAATGAACAACCCTCCTCAAATTTTGTATCAGCAACTCCAAATTTGGAAGATGTTTATTTTCTTAACTTAAAATATAACGTTGACAACGCAAAATAGATGTTTATAGAAATTTTCAAATTTGAGATAAAGTATTGGCTAAAAAATTGGTCATTTTACACTTATTTATCCATTTTCTTCCTTATGGCATTGCTAAGTATGGCAGGTGCTTCAGGAGCATTTGGCGAAGGCAGTGCCTCTACGGAAAAAATAGCTAATTCCCCTATGAGTATTTATGAGTTTGCCAACTTCTTTAATAAACTTCTTTTATTCTTGATACCTGCAATAGTGGGCAATACTATTTACAAAGACTACAAAAGCAATTTTAATGGCATTTTGCATACTTATCCATTTTCTAAAACCGATTATTTATTTGCCAAATTCACAAGTGCTTTTTTGATAGTCTGTTTAATTGCCTTTTCAGTAGTGCTCGGCTTAATACTTGGTGCAAAACAGCCAATCGTTAATACAATACAATTACTTCCTTTTGATATAATGCCTTATCTACATGCGTATTTTATTTACTTAATCCCTAATTTATTGCTGTTTAGTATTGTCGTTTTTTCAATCGTGTTGCTTAGTAGAAATATTTACATGGGTTTTATTTCCATCATTTTGATTTGGCTTTTTAAAGAAATAGTCATTCGTTCGTTGGGTGTCGAAGGCTCGGCATATTTGCTTATAGACCCTTTTGGTGAAAGTGCAGTGCAATATTTTACCCGTTATTGGAGCTTATCCGAACAAAATTCACTTTCCTTACCGTTTACACCAATTATATTAATCAATAGGCTTGTTTGGTTAGTAATTGGAGTATTCTTTTTTATCGCTACCTACCGATGGTTTTCATTTAGTCAAAATCCCATTTCAATCCGTTTAAAAACTAATAGTAGTGAAAGAGTTATTAAAAATAATTTTGGAAGCATCATCAAAATAGATTTAATGCAACCAAAATTTGATTTTTCCTTTTTTCAGCAAATCAAAACATCGTGGAAATTATCACAAACAGATTTTTATTTTATCATAAAAAGTGGGGCTTTTATAAGCATTGTTATAGCAGGTATCATATTTATTGCTGCAATTTTAATGCAAATGAACCCACAAACCGATACTAAAACCCTACCGGTAACTTGGGTAATATTAGGCTTTCCTGTTTTCTTTTTTTCTTTTCTTATTCAAATTCTTACCTTTCTTTACGCAGGTATTTTGGTTCATCGAGCCAAAAGCTCTAAGATTTCAGACCTAATTTCTATAACTGTAGTTCCAAATTGGGTATTACTATTTTCCAAATTGATGGCATTGGTTAAAATGCAAATATTATTGCTTTCATTGATAATGATAGTAGGTATCGCTATTCAAACAAACAGCAATTATTACCATTTTGAAATTGGGCATTATTTATTTGATTTATTGGTTATACATCTGATTGGTTTTATAATTTGGGCTTTCCTTTCTTTGTTGGTTCAGTCAATATTTAGCAATGTCTATTTGAGTTTATTTCTTCTTACATTGATTTTGTTAGGGATTTCACAACTGCCTTCATTTGGTATAGAAAATTTTGTTTTTAGATTTAATGAAAGTCCGAATTCTGATTTTTTCCTAAAATATTCAGATATGAGTGGTTATGGGCATTCACTATCTGCTTACTTCTTGTATAAATTGTATTGGTTTGTTTTCGGATTGTTTTTATTTTGTATTACATTATTGATATGGCAAAGAGAGCTTGCTAATTCTGTCCTCGAAAGATTAAAAATGGCTAAAAAACGGTTTAGTGGCAACTTGGCATTTATATTTATTGCACTAATTACAAGTTTTATATGCTTTGGTTTTTACCTTTTTGAAAAAGAAAATGAACCTGAAAACAGAATTCTTTCTGAAAATTATGCAGCTGCCTTATTAAGTCAATTCCAAAAAAAATACGAAAAATACAAGCATACTAAGCAACCAAGGATTACATCTATCTTTGTCAAATTAGACATTTTCCCCGAAGCAAATTCTTTCATTGCAAAAGGAAAATATACCCTCATAAATAAATCGGGATATACCATTGATACACTATTAATAAAAACGGGGTTTGATGAAATAACCACACTATCCTTTGATGAAAAAGCTACTTTAATTGAAGAAGACACCATTTTTAAATTTTATATCTATAAACTTGATAAAGGAATTGCACCGAATGACAGCATCAACTTAAACTTTACGATTAAAAATCAAAAGAATACTCTTTTAACTCAAAATTCAAACATTTTAAAAAATGGAACCTTTCTAAAATCCGACATTTTCCCTCGATTAGGATATTTTGCTGAAACAGAAAAAAAGATGCCCAACGACAGTACGGCATTTGCAAACCATTACCAAAGCAATGATGCTGATTTAGTAAATTTTGAGGCTATTGTTAGTACAAGCGCTAATCAAATTGCAATAACATCGGGCAATTTAATAAACGAATGGTTGGAAGGTAATAGAAGGTACTTTCATTATAAAATGGACAAACCATTCAAATTTGTTTTCGGCTTTAACTCGGGCGAATTTGCGGTATTGAAAGAAAACTATAAAGGAGTTGATTTGCGGGTTTATTACCACCCAAAACATATATATAACATCGAACAAATGATGGATGGTTTAAAAGCTTCATTAGATTATAACGAATTTCATTTTGGTGCTTATCAACACAAACAAGTTTATATTATTGAATTTTCAAGGTCGGAAGGTTCTTATGCAACCACGGCAGGTAACTGTATCCAAATTTCAGAAATTCGGTTTATCAATGATACACGTAATATAAAGGAAGGTGGAATTGACCTTTCCTTTTATGTAGTTGTACACGAACTTTCGCATCAATGGTGGGGCAATCAAGTAATTCCTGCTGATGCTTTAGGTGCCACAATGATAACAGAAAGTCTGGCTGAGTATATTACTGCAAAAGTTTACGAAAAGAAATACGGTAAACGAGATGCGTTAAAGTTTTTACAGATACAGCGTATCCGATATTTATCCGGCAGGGCTCATGAAACAGAACAAGAACCTCCCTTATACTTAGTAAATCCTGAACAATCCTATATTTCTTATGGGAAAGGGGCTATTGCCCTCTATACACTAAGTGAATTTATTGGTGAAGAAAAATTAAATAATGCGTTAAAGGAATATTTGGATAAAGTTAAATTCCAACAACCGCCCTATACAACATCTATAGAAATGCTTGCTTACTTAAAAAAAGCAACACCAGACAGTTTGCAATATTTAATTATAGATATGTTTGAAAAAAATGATAAAGAAAAGACACTGTTGTACTTTGATAAAATAATTGAGCGTAACAATGCCAGCCACTAACATCGGCTTTACAAATTGGCTGGTGTAGTACTTTGTACGGTAATTTGGTGCAAGGTTCAAGTTCTGTTTTTCAATTGAACATTTGTGCTAAAAGTCCGCCGCTTCGCAACTACGCAAAATTTTAGGTGTCATGTTTCCAACACCCATTTTTGAAACAAGAAAAAACTTAAAGTTTCTCAT
>JACSRR010000433.1 GCA_014879635.1 Ignavibacteriaceae bacterium
CTTTTTTATTTTTAAATCATATTTTTACTTTTTTAATTCTGCGGAATAATATGCAAATTTGTCTATTTGAAGATCTCAACTGCGAACACTTTGAACCTTTAATTTACAGCAGACCTACCTATAATTTATATAGCGGCATGATGCGTTTGCGTGATAAAATTAAAAGAGCCTACCCAGGTGTTGATATCCACTTCCACACTCGCGAATATTTAGAACCATTTATAGCACTTAAAAATCCCGGTTATACGGTAAATAAAGTAGAACACAACGATATTCTATTTATAAACGGGAGAATTCTAGCTCCTCTGAATCTGGATGAAATTATTCCTCTCAAAGATACCGCTAACAAGCTTTATGTGAACGGCGATACTATTATTGCTGCAAGAGTTTCCGGTAAAAAGCTTGAAGAAATTAATAAATCGATGGACAGGCTTTTTGATGTTTCCATTTTTGACGGGTTATTTGTTGAACATGTTGATGTTAAATATGCTACATATATTTGGGATTTAATTTTTAACAGTAAAAACGAAATCGAAAATGATTTTATACGGGTTAAACAAGAACGGAATATTAAACCGGGCGAATACAATAGAGGAACTATATTAGACGGCGTTCATCTAATTGAAAGGGATAATATCCATGTAGCCGAAGGCGCTACAATTATGCCGGGCGTTGTTATTGATGCTTCAAGGGGTCCGGTAATGATTGACAGAAATGCAACTGTTTATCCGAACGCTGTTTTAGAAGGTCCCGTTTATATTGGCGAAGGTACAAAAGTTAAAAGCTGTGCTATGATTTACGAGGGTGCCAGTATAGGAAAAATCTGTAAAGTAGGCGGTGAAATTGAAGAATCGATTATTTTGCCTTATACTAATAAGCAACATCAGGGTTTTCTTGGTCACGCTTATTTAGGCAGTTGGGTAAATATTGGTGCAGATACAAACAATAGCGATCTAAAAAACAATTACGGAACTGTTAAAATTACGGTAAATGGCGAGCAAGTTGATAGCGGCATGCAATTTTTAGGTTTAATAATGGGTGACCATTCCAAAACTGCTATTAATACGATGTTTAATACCGGTACTGTGGTAGGATTTTCGAGTAATATTTTCGGAGCCGGTTTTCCCGATAAGTATATTCCTTCTTTTGCCTGGGGTGGTGTTGATTCGTTTACTACCTATGACATCGAAAAGAGCATTGAAACGGCAAAAAGAGTTGTGGCAAGAAGGGGAAGAACAATTAGTAGTCAAGAAGAATATCTGTTTAGAAAAGTATTTGAATTGACACAGAAACATAGAAGAAAATTAGGATTCCCATATTAATGGAATTAGAAGAACATACGGTAAAAGAAATATATCAAGGTGTTAGAGGCATTGCAGTCAAAGTTTTAGACAGAATTGAACGCACTGATTCTTATCTTGAAAAATTGCTTGATTACGAGATTAAAAATGCAGAATTAACCGGAGCGGATAAAGCCCTCCTCTATGAAATTGTGCACGGCGTTGTTAGATGGATGGGCAGATTAGATTGGATTTTAAGCGGATTTTACAAAGGTCAGTTCTCAAAAGCTATCCCAAATCTTAAGAATGCTCTTAGAGTGGCGCTTTATCAAGTAATGTTTTTGGATAAAGTGCCCGAATACGCTATCGTAAACGAGGCAGTTGATTTTGTTAAAAAACTTCAGGGACAGAAACGCGCGGATATTACTAACGCTGTTCTTCGTAATATTATTAGAAGTAAACATCAATTGAGATACCCGGACCCTGATGAAAATCTGCTCGGTTATTTGGTGGCATATTACTCGCACCCCGCGTGGCTTGTTAAAAGGTGGTTAGAGAGATACGGCAGGCAGAACGCTGAATCGCTTATGCATGCTAACAATGAAAGACCATATTTAACGCTAAAAATGAATAATCTAAAGGTGAGCGAGGGCGAATTTGAATCGCTATTAGATTCTGTAGGATTAAAATTTACGAAAGGTGTTTTTCTAAAAGAATATTATAAACTCAACAATCTCACGAACATAAAAAATTGGCAATATTTTCAGGAAGGCTATTTTAATGTTCAAGACGAAAGTGCCGGTATAGCTTGTAAATTGTTAGACCCAAAACCCGGCGAAAGGGTGCTTGACCTTTGTGCTGCCCCGGGAGGGAAATCGGCGTTTATTGCAGATTTAATGGACAATAAAGGCGAAATTGTTGCAGTAGATAAATTTGAATTAAGAAACAATCAGATGGATACCAATCTAAAGAGACTTGGTGTCAATATTGTTAAAACTGTTACGGTTGATGCATTCGAATTTGAAGACGAACAACTTTTTGACAAAGTAATTTTAGATGCTCCTTGTTCAGGTTTAGGAACACTTTCCAAAAAACCTGATATCAAGTGGAAAAAAGATATGCTCGATATTAGAAAACTTGCCGAGTTGCAAACAAGGTTGATTCAAAAGGCGTCAACTTTGGTAAAACCGGGGGGTGTTTTAGTTTATAGTACTTGTACAATAGAACCGGAAGAAAATATCGAAATTGTTCAAAAATTCTTGAATGATAATAAAGATTTTGAAATAGAACACGCCGGTAAATTATTCAAAGGTGATATTGTAACAATGGAAGGATTTATTCAGACTTTGCCGCACCTTCATAAAATTGACGGTGCTTTTTCGGCTCGATTAATCAAAAAAATAGTATAATAAAAATGTATAATTCATTAGGCGACGAGTTAAGATCTGCAAGACTGTTAAAAGGCTTAACAGTAAGAGAAGTTGCTTCTCAAATTAAAATGGACTATAAATTTGCTGAGAAAATGGAATCGGGTGATTTTACTTTTCTACCCGAGATATACCTTAAAGGGTTTTTAAAGCAATACGCAGGTGCCTTAGGTTTAAACCCGGATGTAATGGTTACTAAACTTACTTCAATTAAAAAAGGTGTGTTACCTCCTGATGCTAAACTACCGGAATCAAAGCCGGAAAAATCTGTTGTGCCCGATAAAATTCAGGATCCGCCTGCCGTTGTAACTAAAAATGAAGATCCCGTTACCGAGAAACCTCAACGGGGGAGAAAAAAAACTAAACAGCCCGACCCTGTTGTTGAGCCCGTAATTAAAATAGATGAATCGCCTGCAGTGAAACCTAAAACTGCTGAAATACCTGTAGAAGTAGATAGAAAAATTAAACTTGTTGTTGAGGATTCAGGCGTTCAAGAGAAGAAACCTTTGGAACAGAAAAAGAGAGTTTCTTCACACCTTTTCTTTTCAGGCATTTTGTTTATTATAATAGTTGCTGCTTCTATATTCATTTATATTAAGAATACCGAAGATGAAATAATTGAAACCCCATCAGTTAGTCAATCTATCTTGGATGAGATAGAATCAAGTAATCCAAACGGTAATACTGAGAACGGAAGCACTTTTTCCTCTGATTCACTTTATTTGTATATTAAAGCAACCGATTCTGCTTGGGTGCAGATAATTATAGACAATATTACAACAACCGATATGCTTATGATGCCGAGGGACGAAAAATTCATAACAGCGGGTGAAGTAATAGATATAACAATCGGGAATTCAACCGGAATTGAACTGTATCTTAACCAGAAAGGGTTAGAATTTCAGAAAGTTTACAAAACCCGGCAAACCCTTAAAATTAACGCAAGCGGTATCATAAAATCTGAATTTTAAAATTTTATCATCAAGAAATAAATGTCTCTAAGGCAGATCGAAAATAGAATAATTGAACTTCGTGAGTTAATCAAAAAATACGATTATCACTACTATGTGCTTTCTGAGGCATTGATATCGGATTTCGAATATGATTCACTTTATGCAGAGTTAGTAAAATTAGAGAAAGAAAATCCCGTATTTGTAACTTTTGATTCTCCGACCCAACGATTAAGCAGCGATTTAACCGGGGGATTCCCGCCCGTATCACACAAATATCAAATGTTATCGCTAAGCAACACCTATAATGAGGGCGAGCTTTTAGATTTTGCACGCCGTGTGAGAGACGGTCTCCCCGAACTTGAAATCCCCGAATATGTAGTTGAATATAAAATAGACGGGCTTTCCGTAAGTCTAATTTATGAGAACGGAGTATTTGTTAAAGCGGCTACAAGGGGCGATGGATTAATAGGCGAAGATGTTACAACTAATGTTAAAACAATCAAATCTATTCCGCTATCGGTTGAGGGAGGAGGAAATTTTGAAGTCAGGGGTGAAATTTACATGGAAAAAGAAGTTTTCGAAAAGCTCAATTTAAGACGGGCAGAGAGAGGCGAAAAACTTTTTGCTAACCCCCGAAATGTTGCTTCAGGAACTTTAAAACTTTTAGACCCCAAACAAGTGAGTCAAAGACCGCTTCAAATATATGTTTATTCTTTATTGGGCGAAAGTAATGCTGATACACAATGGTCAGCACTTCAAATATTAAAGGATAAAAAATTTAGAGTAAACAACTATAGCAAACTTTGCAATTCGATGGTTGAAGTTATTGAACTACTTTCGGAATTTGAAGAGAAACGGGATGAACTTCCTTACGAGGTTGACGGTGTTGTAATTAAAGTAAATTCTTTTAGACAGCAAAATCTCTTGGGTAATGTAGCAAAATCACCGAGATGGGCAACTGCGTTTAAATTTAAAGCCAAAAAAGCACAAACCAAATTATTACAGATTACATGGCAAGTAGGTAGAACCGGAGCCGTAACTCCCGTGGCAGAATTAGAACCGGTTTTTTTAGCAGGTTCAACAATTAGTAGAGCAACGCTCCATAATTTTGATGAGATAAAAAGAAAAGATATTAGAACCGGCGATACCGTTCTTATTGAAAAAGGGGGCGATGTAATTCCGAAAGTAACCGGAGTTAATAATCCGGAAGGGTATATCAGAAATGAAGAAGAAAAAATACTCGAAAACTGTCCCGTTTGCAATTCTAAGTTAACAAACCCCGTTAATGAAGTTGCACTTTACTGTGAAAATTATGATTGTCCGGCTCAGGTTAAAGGAAGAATAGAACATTTTGCTTCAAGAGGAGCAATGGATATAGAGGGATTAGGATCGGCAATAGTTGACCTGTTTGTTGATTTGGGGTATTTAAAAAATTACGCCGATATTTATGACCTGCAAAAAATTGCATCCGAATTAAAGAAAATAGAGAGATTCGGAGAAAAAAGTATAGATAACCTGCTTGCCGGAATTGAAAAAAGCAAACAAAAGCCTTTTAGTAAAGTATTGTTCGCACTCGGAATAAGGTATGTTGGAGCCGGAGTTGCTCAAAAATTGGCTGCGCACTTCGGGAATATAGAAAAATTAATTTCGGCAACTGAAGAAGAAATTGGGTCGGTTTACGAAATTGGTCCGTCAATAAGTAACAGTGTTGTTAATTTTTTCAAAGACGAACATAATATTACCGCCGTAGAAAGACTTAAAGCTGCGGGTTTAATTTTCACGGGAGAAAAAACCGAGGTTGAAGACAATTTCTTTAAAGGGAAAACCTTTGTATTAACCGGAACATTGAGCACAATGTCAAGAGATGAAGCCGCCGAAAAAATTATTAATTTAGGCGGAAAAACTTCATCAAGTGTGAGCAAAAATACCGGTTATGTTATTGCGGGCGAATCAGCAGGCTCTAAATTGGATAAAGCCAATCAATTAGGAGTAAAAATTTTAACCGAAGCCGAATTTATAAAACTTTTACCGGAGTGAGGATTGTGAAGCAAATAGTTGCCAAATTATACAGCGGTTTTCGTCATCAGATTATAAATTCCAAAAAGAATAGAAATCGTTTGATAGGGAGTAAATTTTTTACTAACTCAAAAAATATTCTGTTTATTTTTCCTTTAAATCAAGATGAAGTGACAACATGTGCAGAAGTTCTAACAAGTTTTGAAAAAATCTTTGTTGAAAAAGCAAAATGAAATTTCACTTTTTCCATCTTGCATTTTCAGCGGAAAGTGCTATTCTTATTCACAGAGTAAATCCACGCGAACAAGGGTGTTTCGGATCACTATGATCAGTGCACCCTTTTTTGCATTTAAAGGGACCAGAACGAAAGGGGTATCAATATGAACGGTAATTGTGAAGCAGGCAAAACGAATGACTTATTCGGCAGCAATGTCTTCAACGACTCGGTCATGCGTCAGAACTTGCCCAAGGCAACTTACAAGTCGCTCCGCAAGACCATCGAGGATGGCATTCCGCTCGATCCTCAGGTTGCCGAGGTTGTCGCTGCAGCGATGAAGGACTGGGCAGTCGCCAAAGGCGCGACTCATTTCACGCACTGGTTCCAGCCCCTGACCGGCATCACCGC
>JACSRR010000344.1 GCA_014879635.1 Ignavibacteriaceae bacterium
CAACAAAAAAAAAAAAAAAAAAAAAAAAAAAAAAAAAAAAAAAAAATTGAACAATTAGAAAAAGCTAAACTTATCGAAATCTTAAATATGGATGAAAATACAAGTATTAAATTTTTTGCACGCAGAAATGAGATGAAACAAAAAATGGATCAGTTAAGAAAGCGAGCAGATAATTTAGTAGAAGAAATGGCTAAACAAATTAAAGACGGCGGAATTAAAGACGACAAATATGTTAAGACTAACGCAGCTTCTTTATTTAATATAAACCGCGAAATGATTAAAACGAGAGAAGACTTTGTAAATAATCTCTTCGATTTATTATCGGTTGAACAGGTAGCAAAATTCTTAATTTTCGAAAAAAGATTTAGAGAAGAAATTCGTGAACTAATTTTCAGACAAGATGAATAATATTTAATTTTTCATCTATATTTTATAAATTAAGAGCCGTTATTATTCCATTTGTAATAACGGCTTTTACATGTTAACAATTATATTTTTATTACGGAGTTAGAATTGAAAATCGGAATAATTTTAGAGACTAAAGAATTTGAAAAAGCATGGAATGCTTTTAGGTTCGGCGTTACGGCACTTAAAAATAATCATGAAGTTAAGTTGTTTTTGATGGGTGAAGCTGTTGAAACTGAAGAATTAACACATGATAAGTACAATGTTAAAGAACAATTTGCACTTTTTTTAGAGAATAAAGGTGAAATTTTGGCTTGCGGTACATGTTTGAAATCAAGAAAACTTGATGATACAACTTCATGTCCAATTTCTACAATGAAAGATTGCCTTGATATGGTTATTTGGGCGGATAAAGTGGTAACTTTTTAAAGAGTTTTATTTGTTGAGAAGTTTTTCGAGCTCCTCGATTCTTCTCTTCAAATCAGCAACAGTGTCAGACATTTCAGGTAACCCTCTGAAATGAGCCTCTAATCTTTTAGAATTTCTAATTTCTTTGGCGGGTATTCCCCAGTAAATTCCGGATTCTTTTATTGATTTAGAAACTCCGGATTTAGCTGCAATAATTACGCCGTCTGCTAAATCTATATGGTCAGCTATGCCTACTTGTCCCGCTAAAATGCAGTTTTTACCCATTTTAGAACTTCCGGAAACTCCGCTTTGAGAAGAAATTGCCGAATTTTCACCGATCTGTACATTATGTGCAATCTGAACAAGGTTATCTAACTTAACGCCTTTTCTAATGATTGTAGAACCTAATGCAGCCCTGTCGATTGTGGTGTTAGCACCAATTTCAACATCATCTTCAATAATTACATTTCCTACTTGCGGAATTTTTATTTTAGATCCGTCACTATTATTGGCATATCCAAAACCGTCAGCACCTATTACCGCACCGGAATGAATCACTACATTATCCCCAATAACCACGCCCTCTCTAATTGTAACATTAGGGAAAATCAGGCAGTTATTTCCGATTGTACAGTTGTCTAATATAACCGAATTGTGAAAGATTCTAAGATTTGTACCAATCACACAACCCGCCGAGATTACTATATTCTCCCCGGCTGCCAATCCTTCACCGCAATTTGCCGAAGAATGAATAAACGCCGACTTACTAACTCCGCTCAAGGCAGGGTATTTAAAGTAGTATTTTTCAAGAACGGCTAAAAACGCTTTTTCCGGTTTTTCAACAAATAAATGAATTAGATCGGTTCTAGTTGGGGTAAAGTCGTTTTTAACAAAAATAAAAGAAGCGGAGGTTGTTTCATAAAACTTAAAATAGCTTCCTCCGCTCAAATATGTTAAATCACCGGCAACCCCATGTTCTAAGGAACCGACATTTTTAACGGTATAATCTCCGTTAGATTCATAACTTGCCCCTGTGAAAAGAGCTATCTCAGCAAGTGCTATCATTTATTAATTAGCTCTTGCAAAACTTTTGCGGTTATATCATGTTCTTCTTTAGCGTAAAGTACTAAAACTCCTCCGCTTCTATCGAGAATAAAATCATAGTTTTCATCTTTAGCAATTTTCTGAATCAAGTTGAAAACTTTATTCTGAACAGGTTTCATAAGCTCATCTTGTTTTTGGAAAAGTTCACCGTTAGTACCGAACTTCTTCTCTCTGTATGAAACAATCTCTTTTTCCATTTGAATTAACTGAGCTTCAATTTCTGCACGGGCTTGGTCAGAAAGCATAAGTTTTCTTCTTTCGTAATCATCATACTTGGTTTTCCATTCTGACTGAAGTCTGGTGAGTTCACTCTGCCATTCTCTAATCAGCTCGTCAAGTTGAGTTCTCGCATCTTGAGCGTCGGGTAATTGCCCCATAATAGCATCAGAATCAACATACCCAATTTTAGATTGAGCTGAAATCTGAAGAGAGAAAACAATAAAGGCAACTATCAAAAATACAGGTTTCATAACTACTCTCCTGTTTAGGTTACTTTTGACCTCGTTTTATCCGGTCTAAAACTTTATAAGTAATATCATAGGCAGCATCGGCATAAATCATTGAAGAGTTTACTCTATCAAAAACATACTGCATTTTTTCTTCTTTGCTAACTATTTCAACATTTTCAACAACTTTAGCCTGAATAGGAGCTAAAAGTTCTTCTCTTTTATCCATCAATTCTTCAGACATTTCGTTCCTTCTTTGCTCTAACATTTGTTGTTGATACATAAAATATTGAGCAATCGAATCTCTCTGTGTTTGGCTCATTTGTGTTGTTTGAGCCTTTCTTTGGTACTCTACATATTCGTTTTGTAAACGGGTAGCAGCTTCGTCTAATTCAGCTTTGAATTTTGCTTCCATAGCTTTTAAATCACCTTCAGCTTTAATGGCTTCGGGGAGTTGTTTTAGAATAATATCTGAGTTAATGTAACCTATTTTGATATTTTCGCTTTGCGCAAAAACGGCACTGCTAAGAAGTAAAACTACCAATGATAATTGGACTAATCTTTTCACTCTATTTTCCTTTTGATTAATAATTAAAATAAACTTTTAGAATCCTCTTCCGAATTGGAAGTGGAATTGCCATTTTGGTTCGGTACCGTCAACTTTTTCACGGTCAAACCCGTAACCCAAATCAAAACCGATAAGCCCGATAGGGTTAATCAATATTCTTGCACCAACTCCGGCAGCTCTTCTCAAATCAAACGGGTCTGTCACATTTAGGCTTTCAAAAACATTGCCTGCTTCGGCAAAAGCAAGAATATAAAGTGGTATAGGGTCTAAAGCAACGGCAAGTCTTAGTTCTGCCGTATATTTAATATTTACTCTACCGCCTATAACCTCACCGTTCGCTTGTCTGGGACCAACGGTTCTATCGTCATACCCTCTAAGTGGTGTTGTTGCAATTACTAAACCGCTACCACCCATATAAAATAGTTCAAACGGTTGAATTGATGTACCTTTTACGAGTTCTTCGATATATCCGAAATCACTCTGCAAATAAAGGGCTACTCTGTTTGAGTTGAACAACCTTTTGTACCATTCGGTAATAATTCCGAGTTTAAAGTAATCAACATCACCCGGTAAAAACGGACCACCCGAAATTTCGGCATTTAACATTAAACTTGACCCTCTTGAAGGGAAAATTGGGTTATCAACATCCTTTCTGGAAATTGTTGCACCAAGTGTGTACTGGTTAGTTTGTCCCTCACGGTAAAAACTGCCGCCGTCAATAACATCGTTATTTTGATATCTAAAAAAGCCTTGAACATAGAAATAATCATCAGGCCATTTTAGTCTTCTACCAACTTTAATAGAAGTACCAAATTGCGAAAGGTCATAAATATATCTCTGTCTGGTTGAGTATAAATCTAAACCTACTAATGTTGGTGTATCCATAAACCAAGGTTCGGTGAAACCTAATTGAAAAGTTCTATAAAAGTTACCTACACCAAACTGCCAGTTAAAACTTAATATCTGACCGCCACCTAATGAAAATGGCTCTGTAATCGAAAAGTTTGTGAGAGTTATTCCAACTGCACCGCTAAATCCGAATGATCCGCTATAACCGACTGAGGCGTTCAAATAATCACTCGATTTTTCTTCAACTTTAAATGAAACGCTAACAGTGCTGTCATTCTCTAAATTATAATCTAAACCTTCACTGTACAATTTTTCCACATTAAAAAACTGTAAGTTAGCTAACTGCTGTAAACTTCTAAAAAGCAGGGCTTTGTTAAAAAAGTCGCCCGGTACGGTATATAATTCTCTTCTAATCACTTTATCTTTAGTTTTGTCATTACCGGCAATTGAAACGGTACCAATTTTAAATTGATTGTTTTCGGTTACGGTAATCGTAATATCTAACGAATCCCCCTCAACTCTTCTCTCATTAACCTTCATATCTAAAGTTAAATAACCGTTATCAAGGTAAAGAGAAGCTACATCCGATTGCTTTTCGTTTCCGCGCAAATTCTGTTGAAAAGCCACGCCGTTATAAACATCACCGGGTAAAAAGCCCAATCTTTCTGTTAAAAATTCTGCGGGATAAACCGTATTACCGAGCCAATTAATTGACCTGATCTTGTATTGTGGACCTTCATAAACGAACAAATAAACATCCACATCTTTTTGGCTGTTATAATAGTGTAGCGAATCAGAAATAACATCCGCATCTCTAAACCCGTTCTCTTGATAGAATTTAACTATTAAATCTTTGTCCTTTTTCAATTTATCGGGATAAAACCGTGCTGAACTCCAAAACTTCCACCATTTTTTAACGGAAATTTCATCCATTACGCTTTCTAAATCATCGTTAGAAAAGTGAGTGTTACCTACAAAACTAATCTTTCTTACAACCGATCTCTCCCCTTCCGAAATATCGATTTTGAGCAATTTACGGGTTTCCAACTTCGAAATTAAATTTCTATTGCCTCTATCGTCAACATCATAATTTTCAATGTAAAAATCGGAAAGATCCCTTTGATTACGCCAAGTTACTTTAAATTCTTTTTTTAAAGAATCGGCGTCATAAAAGCTAAAAGTATCAATTTGAATCGTAACATTATTGTATCCTTCTTCCGCATATTTAGAAATTAAGGATCTTCTAATTTTTGAGACATCCTGAGGTCTTAAAATTGGACGGGAAATTTTGTTCACAATATCTTCAATATCGCTTGTACTGATACCGTCATTACCGGAAATCACAAATTTCTCAAGTCTGGGATGTTCAACAACAACAATCAAAAGAAAGATACCGTTATCAACTTGTTTATCAATTAAAAGTTGTACATCCGAGAATAAGTTAAGTTCCCAAAGTCTGTTGATTGCGTTAATTGTTCTATCGCCCGGAATTTGAATTTCTTCATCAATTCTAAGACCGGTTTGTGCAATAACAGTTCGTGCATCAACAGTTTCATTTCCTTCAACTCTAATATCTAAAATTTTGAAACTGTTTTTTTGTTGAGCAACGGCGCCGTTAATTAAAAAGATTGTAAAAAAGAGGAAGAAGAATTTTCGAAATAATTTCATTCAATATTACCTTTATGTTCCTGAGCTATTTGTTCACTAACCTTACCGAATCGTCTTTCCCTTTTTTGAAAATCTCTAATTGCTTCATAAAGGTATTTACGGCGGAAATCAGGCCAGTAAACAGTGGAGATAAAAATTTCGGAATAAGCTATCTGCCAGAGCAAAAAATTACTCACCCTCATCTCTCCGCTTGTTCTAATCAATAATTCGGGATCCGGTACTCCTTTGGTAGTTAAATATTTGTTAATTTGATTTTCCGTCAAATCTTCGGGATTGAGCAACCCGTTTTTAGCATCGTATGCAATTTGCCTGCAAGCATTGGTAATTTCCCATCTGCCGCTGTAACTGAGTGCTAAAATCAAAACTAATCCGGAGTTGTTTTTAGTTCTTTCTATTGAATCTAGAAGTACTTTTTTAACGGCACCGGGTAGTGCATCAATATCGCCGATAGATTGAAGCTTAACATTGTTATCGTGCAATTCTTGAAGCTCGTCTCTAAGTACTTTTACAAGTAACTTCATAAGAGTTGAAACTTCACTTTGAGGTCTGTTCCAATTTTCAGTTGAAAAAGTATATAAGGTAAGATACTTAACTCCAAGTTGGGCTGAGGCTTTTACAATATCGCGAACAGAATCAACACCTGCCTTGTGTCCCGATATTCTGGGAAGTCCCCTACCCTTTGCCCACCTGCCGTTACCGTCCATTATTATGGCGATATGGGAGGGTATCATCCCGGATGCTTTTATGATTTCTTGCTCCGCCTTATCACCCGGCGTTGCTTCTGTGAACACTTTACTGATTTTCCGGTTTCTTTATTTAATTCAAAAATTTATTTTAATC
>JACSRR010000346.1 GCA_014879635.1 Ignavibacteriaceae bacterium
AGAGACGGAGAATATAAGGTAAACATTAAAGATAACAAGCAAAAAACAATTAGAACATTAACACAACCGGAAAACAGTAAAGAGTTTTATGTTCCCAAATTACCACCGGCAAAATTAGAACCCTCTGAATATAGTACGGTACAAGTTTTTGCTAAAATTAAAAAGCAAGGAGATAAATTAATTATTAATCAAAAAAACTTAAAAGAAGTATTTTATATTGAAGAATTGGATCACGAATTATACCCGTTCAAGCCTGATTTAATTAAATATCAAGATAAAAATTTTGTTTTAAATAAAAAGTTGGATTGTAAAGTAAGTTATGAGGATGAAAACTATATAATACACAATGAAGAACTTGACTTAACTGTTTGGGGTGAAAGTAGAAAAGAAGTAGAGGAAGCTTTCTATTTTAGTTTCCTTTCCCTTTATGAAAATTATTACAACGAAAGCGATAGCAATTTATCCGCAGCTGCATTAATTCTAAAAGGAAAATTAAAGGACATCATTAACAAGGTTGAGGATGAAGCCTAGGAAAGCAAAAGATGTTCAAAAAGTATTAGAGAAAAAGGGGTTTGAACTAAACACAAAAAAAAATCATCATCAATTTTATTGTCTTTATATTAAAGGGGAGAAGCAAGCTATTTACACTTATTTCAGCCACGGTAAGAAAGAATACAATAAGTTTCTAATGAATATGATTAAGAAACAGTTAAAGTTCAATGAGACTGAAAAAGCTGAAAACTTTTTTGATTGTCCCATGACAAAAGAACAATATGTTGAGATGCTCAGCGAATTAGGGGTAGTTAAGAAAAAATAACTTCCCTACATTAACCTCCATTTAAAATTATGTCATTAGAATAGACCACTTTTATCACATTTTCAAACCGCTTTTCTACAAATGTTAAATTTAATAGGTACAGAAGTGAACCTTGAACATCAAGCAATATTTTACTTTTCTCTCTGCGTTCTCGGTGAGCTCTGCGGTAAGAATATTTTTACTACCCAATTACTATGAGCATACTATTCATTCTTAATACCCTTACACAACGGGTAAATGAGAGCTTCTACAAAAAAAAGCCTGCTAAAGAGCAGACTTTTTTTAATATTGGTGGAGGTGGCGGGAGTCGAACCCGCGTCCGAAATAAAAGCCCGGTGATCCAAGCTACGTGCGTAGTCAATCTTTTGTTTTTATTGCTCGAAAATCTCCGAAAGACAGGATATTTAAGAACTCAACCGGTTAAAAAATTCGCTTTGCTTACCCGGTTCTAAGCTCGGCTATTGCACCTGAACGGCGCCCCACTCAACCCGGCACAAATGGAAGAGAGGAACGGCAGCTTAAATTAAGCTGCTAGGGCGTAAGTATTTTCGCCAGTTATGTTTTTACCGTCTTTTTAACGTGTTTTCGGTGAACACGGCACGCGTCTCATCGCACAAGATACCCCGTCGAGACCAATTTCACCCCCGTTATTCTTTTTCCCATTTCACATCTTCAACGCCGTTTAAAGCATTTTCATAACGCGAGAGTACAAAAAAGAAATCCGATAGTCTATTTAAATATACGACGATTAAATGGTTTAATTGTTCCTTTTTTTCTAAGGCAACCACTAATCTTTCTGCTCTTCTGCAAACTGTTCTACAAATATGCAATAATGCCGCACCTTTAGAGCCACCCGGAAGAATAAAATTTCTTAGATCCTCTAATTTAGTAGAGTAATAATCAATCCGGTTTTCCAGCTCTAGAAAAAATTTTTCTTCGGTGCGGGGAATTGTTATTTTTGATTTATTTTCTTCTGGTGTAGCTAAATCAGAACCGACTACAAAAAGTCTATTTTGAATAGCGGTCAAATCTTTGATAATTTCGGGGTTTTTAATTTCTGTAATTGCTAAACCGCAAAATGCGTTTAATTCGTCAACAGTTCCGTAAGAATCTATTCTAAGGTGGTCTTTACCAACTCTTTTACCTCCGAACAAACCCGTTTCACCGTTATCACCGGTTTTAGTATATATTTTCATTCTTTCCTTACTTATTAAACATACTGTATTAGTATAATTATTTAATAGTAACTAAAGTTTCAAAATCGTTTAAAATTTCGTTTTTTAATTTTAATTTAACTCCCGGCTCTAAATATTTCTTTCTAACAACAGCTAAACCCTCTCGTTGGTCTAAATCTCCGTAAAGGTAAACCGAAGTTAAAATACCGGCATCTTTGTTTTCATGGTCATAAAGTTGTGCCGGTAAAGCAGGTGGTAAACCGGAATTAAAAACTATTGGAGTTAAAAATTTCTGAACTTTATCATAAGTATCTAATCTGGCAATTACCTCTTGACCAATGTAGCAACCCTTTGTAAAACTGACTTCGTTTATCAATTTTATTTCATGGGGATTAAACTCATCGGTAAGTTCATTTTCATTTGGAATTTGTTTTTGAATCCTGTATAATTCGTAAGCTTCATCACCAACCCAACCAAATTCTATAGGACCGGTATAATTAGCGGTAACTTCAATAATTTTTTTAATTGAGTGCATTGTAGAAAGAACAATAAACTTAATATCACCGTTAAATTCTGTAGTTTTAATTACATGGTATCCGTCGCTTTCAATAAAGTAAATACCTGCCGTATTCATTTCCAAATTGTCAACATCATTTCCGAACAAAAGAACGGCAACTGAAGCGGCATGCGGTCCAATAATTTCAAAAGAGATATCGTTTAATGTAGTATCGGAAGGGGAAACATCGTCAGAAATTATAAACCGGTCTATCCACTTATAAATTAACAAGCTTTTACCGGGCGAGCCATATAACAAGCGATAACCGGAAAAATTAATTAGCAGTTGCGAATCTAAAATTCTTCCTTTATCGTTTGTGAAAATAGTTCTTACGGCGTGAAGGTTTTTCAAGTCATCTACTTTATTTGTAGAAATTCTGTTGAGTAACGAAAGGTCTTCGCTTCCGGTTAATTTAATTTTCGAATTACTACTTGTATCTCTAAGAGCTGCCGAAGAGTTTAAATACTTGGATTCTAACTCTAAGGAAGAGAAGACTTTAACGGGAAAGTTATTTCCCGGTTCTTGTTTTAACAAACCTGCCGAAACAAATAGCGGATTTAACGAATTTGCAATCATATAACCTTAAATGTTTGAAAATAAAGAGAGCAGAGGGGAACCGCTCTCATAAATTTAATAGGGTCGGTAATGTCTGGGATTTCGAGTACTTATATAAGCAGTATCTTTCCAAATAAAAGTAATCGAGTCTATTTCCTGAATAATATCGTCAGTTACAAGATAAACATAATTAACAAAATCTACATATTTATCGTCATTAGCATTTACTGCAGTTCTTTTATGCTGCAAAGTTTCATAAGTAAGCATAAGATGAGGGACACTATCTTTACCATTAACAAAATAGTAATTATAGTCAAAATGCCCCATTAAAACTGCCTCAAAGAATTTCACTGAAATATAAGGGATGTTTTTTTCTTTCCAAGTATCCCATCTCATAACATTGAACCCACCGTGAGAGGGAACAACAATATCCCAAGCTTCAGTGAATTCATCATTTTTACAAGTGAAATAAGTTAAATAGAAAAATGCCGTACCTAATTTAGTACTGTCATAGTTAATCCAGCTTTCATAGTAACCAACAACATTCTGAACTTCAATTAATCTTTCGCCCTCTTTCGATTTTGCAACTAAAGCATATATTTTAGCACCGTCTTTTTCTTTTTCGTAAAGAACGGCTGCGTTAGGAACTCCGGTAAAAGGGTTTCTATCGCTTTCTACTAAATATGTACCCGGAGGGTAGTTTTTGAGAATATGTTCAATAAGTGCAATAGTATCGCAAGGGAATCTAACGGCAGTTAGTCGTTTTCTGAGATTCAGGTTAAACTCCTGAATGCTCGCATCTTTAGTCGGGTCAAATTCTACAAGTTCACCGTCACCCCCAATAGTAGTAGGATCCGGTTCGCTTGAGTCAAACCAATCGCAACCTGCAAACAGGAATGAGAACAAAATCAGAGAGAAAAATATCTTAATCGAATTCATATTAAAACCATATTTAATCAATTACTTTTTACCAAATTCTTGCAAGAAATAAGCCGAGCATAAAATACCGAGTCTGAAATTACCAAGGTCAAAGTGTTCGTTAGGCGAGTGCAAGTTTTCGGTATTTAAGCCTAAGCCCATTAAAACTGCAGGGGCTTCCAAAATTCTTTGAAAAGAAGCGATAATTGGAATACTTCCGCCTTCTCTTGTGTAAACAGTATCTTTTCCGAACGCTTTGCTCATTGCATTTGAAGCAGCTTTAATTACGGGGTTATCAATAGGAACCATTGCAGCAGGACCGCCGTGTAAATCTTGAACCGTAACTTTTAATGCCGGAGGAGCAATTTCATAAATATATTTTGTGAAAAGCTCTGCAATTTTTTTATGGTCTTGATTAGGAACAAGTCTCATACTTATTTTAGCACCGGCTTTAGAAGGAATAACAGTTTTAGCGCCCGACCCGGCAAATCCGCCCCAAATTCCGTTGCAATCTAAAGTAGGTCTTGCGCCGGCTCTTTCTATTGTAGTATATCCGGCTTCACCGTAAATATCATTAATTCCGATAGATTCTTTATAGCGGTCTAAATTAAAGTTCAATTTCTTAAAGTTATCTCTTTCGGCTTGAGTTAATTGAACAACATCATCGTAAAAACCGGGAATAGTTACTTTGCCGTTTTCGTCGTGTAGTTTGGCAATCATTTCGGCAAGAAGATTAATAGGATTAGGAACTGCACCGCCGTAGGTACCGGAGTGAAGATCACGGTTAGGACCTTCAACATCAACCTGCATATAAGCCAAACCTCTTAATCCGTAAGTAATAGTAGGCAAACCGGTTTCAAAGAGAGCGGTATCAGAAACCAAAACGGCATCGGCTTTCAACATCTCTTTCTTTTGAGTTAAAAACTCTTCGAGATTAGGGCTGCCAATTTCTTCTTCGCCTTCAATCAAAAATTTAACATTTACGGGGAGAGTACCTGTAGTTTTGAGAAGAGTTTCAACACTTTTAATATGCATGTACATCTGCCCTTTATCATCTGTTGCACCGCGGGCATAAATTTTACCGTCTTTAATAACCGGTTCAAAGGGGGGAGTACTCCAAAGTTCAACAGGGTCAACAGGCTGAACATCATAATGACCGTAAATCAGAACTGTAGGGGCGTCTTTTAATTCAAGCCATTCTGCGTAAACTACCGGATGTCTTTTAGTTGGATAAACAGTAATATTATTTAAGCCGGCTTCTCTTAATCTTTCAACTACAAAATCGGCACATTTAACTATATCACCGGTATTTTCGGGAAGAGTGCTAATACTGGGAATTTTGAGAAGTTCTGTTAGTTCTGAAATAAATCTTTCGAGATTATTATCTACAAATTGTTGAACGCCTGTCATGGAATCCTTCCTTTTACTTTATATTTGTGCAAAACAGGTACGAAATTGTTAAAATTATTAACTGCAGTCGTATCCAAAAGTGATAAAATATGATCATTCGGAATGTAAAGTTCTCTATAGGGGTCATCGGCTACATAAAGAAAGCCTTCATTATCAAACGCTATAGATTCAATAGCAGAAACATATCTTAGTTTAGGGTGACCCGGTATCCTGTTAGACGCAGAAAACCGGTAAAGTTCCTTAATTTCAAGATTTTCGTCAAAACTAATGTAAAAAATTTGATTATCGTTTCTATCGGTGCCAAAGAGTTTTAAATCTCCTGCCGAACTTAAACCCGTTACGGTTCTTATTCCCGATGAGGCTAAATCAATCTTCTTTACAATTCTAAATGAATTTTTATCTACTATCGAAATATAACAGCTATCGAAAAATAATTCATTAGATTCTTTCCCTTCAAAGCCAAAATAAAAGTATTTAGAGTCAACCGCAAGCCCTTCATAAGAGATATTATCCTTAAAATCTTTTGTAAACTCGTCATAAGGCTCAACAGGGAGATACTTAATAGAAATTATGGTATCGGCATCCCAAAGAGAATTTTTGTTAAATTTTAATTCATAAAGACCGGGTTGGTTTGTAATTGTTACACCCTTTCTTTTAAGAACTTTTATAACTGCCTCATTTACGGCATAAATTTTTCCTGTTAAACGGTCATATTCAACATCTTCCCAATCAACATATTTAATTTTTGAGTAAATTTGTTGAGCTTCTTCGGATAAATGAAACATAAAAAGGGTGAAAAAAAAAAAAAAAACGTCTAATTTTGTGGGCATTGCT